>NZ_KE383879.1:94659-360203 GCF_000422585.1 Hugenholtzia roseola DSM 9546 | reverse complement strand
ATTTTCGATATTCATTGTAAGGCACTTTCGGGTGAAAGGTTTATCGTAGAGATGCAAAAAGCAAAGGTAAAATACTTCAAAGATAGAAGTTTATTTTATGTAACTTTTCCGATTCGCGACCAAGCGCAAGCAGGCGAGTGGAATTTTAAGTTAGAACCGATTTATTTTGTCGCCATTTTGGATTTTGAGTATGATGAGGCAGAGGAGCGTCGTAAGTTTCGCAGAGATGTGGCTTTGAAAGACCAAGATGGCGATTTATTTTTTGATAAACTACATTTCAAATTTTTGCAAATGCCTTTATTCAATAAAAAAGAAAATGAACTACAAACGAAGTTTGATAAATGGTGCTATTTTCTAAAAAACTTAGAAAGTTTTGACCAAATTCCAAATGTTTTGAAAGAGCCTATTTTCCAAAAAGCCTTCGGAACGGCAGAGTTAGCGAGATTAAGTGCCGAGCAAAGGGCAATTTATGAAGAAAATTTGATTCAATATTGGGGTATGAAAAGTGCGATTGAAACGGCAGTGGAAGAAGCCGTAGAAGCCGCCGTAGAAGCAGCGGTGGAGGGAAGTAAGGCTGAAATTGCGAAAAATGGTATTTTAAAAGGTTATGAAAATAAGATAATTTCAGATTTGACTGGTTTAACTGTAGAGCAAATAGAAAAGTTGCGTGCGGAGCTGAAAAAGAAAAGTTGATAAGAACCTTAGATTTGCCAAAAGCGAGTTCATGTACTAACTTTGGCTTCAAATGTTCAATATCATTAGGGTAAGGGGTTGTTATTTAATCGCACCCTTAGCAAATATTTTTCTGAAAAGGCGAAAAATTAGAAAGTTCCAGCTTTTTCAAAAATCGTTGCTTTAGCTTGTCTTAAAGGTCAAATAAATTTTCTTTATGAACTATAATCACAATTATTTGCTTAATATGAAGTTTTCCTTTTCTGCTTTTCTTCGGATAAATTTGATTGGTTGGAAAGCGGCAGCGGCTTTGCTTTTCCTCGCCTTTTTTTCCGCTTGTCAGGATAAGCCCACCGAAAAACCCAAGACATGGACGCTCGAAATGGGCAAGTGGCGTGGCGAGGTAGAAATTGTAGAGGGCAAGCGCGTGCCTTTTCTCTTTGAGGTAGAAAAAGATAGTGCAGGCAACTTTGTATGGACGTTGCTCAATGGGCAGGAGCGTTTTCGCTTAGATGAGGTTATCCAAAAAGATAGCCTTTTTACGATTCCGCTCTATATTTTTGATGCTGAAATAGAAGCAACTCTTTCGTCGACCAATACCTTGCAGGGTGTATGGCGTAGGCGTAGCTTTGGAAAGGCTACCGATTTGCCTTTTTCGGCAGAAAAAACAGAAATGCCGCGCTTTGAAGCCAAAGAGCCACCTATCAGCGATTTTTCGGGTAGTTGGGAAACCTACTTCCTAAAAGCCAACGGCGATAGCGTGCCTGCCTTAGCGACCTTTTCACAGGAAGGCGCAATCCTAACAGGCACTTTTCAGACCAAAACAGGCGACTATCGCTTTTTAGAGGGTATCGTAGAAGGAAATACGCTCAAACTTTCAGGCTTTGATGGGGCAACGGCAACGCGATTTGAGGCGACTCTCGATACAAGCACTCAAAAACGCAGGCTCAAAGGCGATTTTTGGGCAGGAGCTTCTACACACCAAACTTGGCAGGCAACCTTTAATCCTACCTTTGAGCTACCTGATGCCGAGAGCCTAACCAAACTAAAAGAAGGTTTTGATAAGATACAGTTTCGCTTTCCCAATATCGAGGGCAAAGAAGTAGCCCTAACTGATACGCGCTTTCAAAACAAGGTTGTTATCGTTCAGATTTTGGGTACTTGGTGCCACAACTGCATGGACGAAGTTGCTTTTTTAGCTCCTTTTTATGAAAAAAATAAAGCACAGGGCTTAGAAATTATCGGTTTGGCTTACGAGCAGACTGATAATTTTGAGCAGGCACAAAAAAGATTGCAGCGTCTTGAAAACAAAATGAAGGTAACCTACGAACTTCTTTTTGCAGGTACAAATGAAAGGCAATTTGTGGAACAGTCCTTGCCTATGTTGGAGGGTACGATTGCTTTCCCTACTACGATTTTTATCGATAAGAAAGGCAAAGTCCGCAAGATTCACACAGGTTTTTCAGGTCCCAGCACAGGAGCGAGTTATCAGGCTCATATAGACAAAATTTCTACCTTCGTGGCGCAACTTTTGAAGGAGGAGTAGCGTACTTATTAGAAAATCTTAACAATGTACTAACGCACTTGTTTTGGTCTGCTTTATCTTTTTTATCTTGTCAAAATACAGGAAACAAACAAGATAGGGCTTATTCAAAAACCTGATTTTCAGTATTTTGAAAAAAATCGTATCTTTGCTTTTGCTTATTAGTAGAAGTTCGAGGCTACCGCCAATAAAGCCGTCAGACCTTTAAAATGAAGACTAAGGCGTAGAAAATTTTGCCCCTTCAAAACTTTTTTGAAAAGGGCTGCGTTAGTTTCTCAAATCAAAAACGCTTTTCAAATAATTGGGCTTGGAAAATAAGTCGCTATCACCTTTTTTTCTCACCCTTTAAACCTTTTTGTAAAATTACTCTCTATACCATATCTCTCTTTATTTCAAATCAAAAGCGCATCATGAAAACTAAACTCTCATTTTTAATCGCTTTCTTTTTCCTTTTAGGAAGCACTGCCTTTGCACAAAGTTCTTCTTTTAGAGTTTTGGCGGCTAAGGGCAACAACACAAAGGGCAGCGAGGCTCTCCGAATCGGGACAACCCTTAGCCCTAACGACCAAATTACCTTAGCAGACGGCAGCTATTTGGGACTTCTGCACAGCAGCGGACAGACCCTTGAAATTCGTGAAAAAGGTACGTTCAAAGTTAGCGATTTGGAAGGACGTTTGAAAAAAGGAAATGCCGACCTTACAGGGCGTTATGCGCAGTATGTCGTTTCGGAAGTAGCGAAGGGCGAAGAAGCCGCAGGTGCGCACCGACACATGGGCAAAACGGGTGCGGTAGAGCGTGCAGGAAAATCTGCCATCATGTCTGTAATGCCTCGCTCTTTGAGCTTGGCAGGCGACCAAACCGTTGTTTCTTGGTTCGTATTGGAAGAAGTTGCCAAAATCAAGGAAGAGGACGTAGATAAGTATTTGGTTACGGTTACTGATATGTATAATAACGTACTTTTCACCGAAGAAACCGCAGAGCCTAACTTCGTCATTGACCTTACCGACCCACGCTACAAAGGTGAGCGTTCTGTTTTGTATCAAATCTCTGTTATGGAAGAAGGAAAAGAGTCTATCAAATCTGAACCCAATAACATCAAGCGCGTCAATGCGAAAGAGGCGAAAAAATACGTAACCGAAGCCGACCAAATTGGCGACAACTCTGCCTTAGGCTACCTCATCAAAGCCCAATATTTTGAAGAAAAGCAACTTTTGGCAGACGCAGTAGCGGCTTACCACAAGGCAATGTCATTAGAGCCAGATGTAGAAACCTACAAAATCTTATACGAAGGTTTCCTCGACCGCAACAAAATGACGAAAAACTCTATCTTAGACGCGATGGCTTCTAACAAAGAAGGCTACTAATCCATCAAATTAGCGTACCTTTCACTAACTCATTCAAAAAAACACTTCTCAATTTTCAATTTGGGAAGTGTTTTTGCTTTATCTTTGGATACCATTGCGCATTTGATAGGTAAAAAAGCCTCTTGAAAATCATCTACTTTTTATTTTTATATGAAAACTAAACTACTTACCTTTATATTTTTGAGCTGGACTTTCCTTCTGCAAGCCCAATTTGCAGAGCAGTTTTCTATCCTTGCACTCAAAGGGCAGGCTTGGCAAAATGAGCAACCTTTGAGGGTAGGAGGCAAAATCTCACCCCAAAACAAGCTCATTTTAGCCGAAAATACCTACATTGGCTTGGTCAATCAGGAAGGACAGACCTTAGAATTGCGCGGGGCAGCACAATGGACTTTTGAGCAACTCAAAGAAAAAGTAGCCCAAAAGAGTGCAGACGACCTAAGCCTACGTTATGCACAGTATGTCTTAGGCAAACTTACAGGCGAGGACAAGGAACACCAACTTAGATACACCACCGAAACAGGAGCCACCGAGCGCACTACCGAACAGCAAGATGTAGCTGTTGCGTTCCCTTCCTCTGTTAGTCTTTTGGGTGAGCAGACCGTTTTTTCTTGGTTTCTAAATGAAAGCAAGGTTAAGGTAAGACCGCAAGAAATTGAAAAATACGTCGTACAGGTAATGGATTTGTATAACGAAGTGCTTTTCAAAGAAGAAACCAAGTCGGAAGAGATTGTTTTAAATCTTAACGACCCACGCTGCAAGCAAAATCAGGCGTTTATCGTGCAGGTTGTGGCGATGCCTGCGGGTAAGAAGCAGCTTCTTTCTCGCCCTAATTACATCAAACGCCTAAATAATGAAGTTTCGCGAAAATATGCCAGCGAAGCCAGCAGAATTGGGGAAAGTCATTCCGCTTTGGGCAATCTTATCAAAGCACAATATTTCGAGGAGCGCGGGCTTTTGGCAGACGCATTGATGGCATACCGCCGCACTTTGAGCATAGAGCCAGAAGTGGAAAGCTACCAAATTTTGTATGAACAATTTTTAAAACGCCATCACCTCGATAAAGAGAGCATCTTAGGCGTAAAAAAATAGTGGTCATTTTATTCAAAGCACCCATTTATGTACGGTATCGATAAAGAAATTAAGGGCATTTTGCGTGCCTTAGACATTCTTTTAGAAAAAAAAGAATTTTTAGAAGAGGAATTACAAATTTCTACGGGGCGGCAAAAATTCGCACTTTTAAAACAAGTAGAACAAACCGAAGTAGAAATTGAAACTTACCGCCAAAAAGTAGCTACTTTGCAGGCGCGTTTGCAGGGTTCGCAGCAGGGCGAAGTTGTACTTGCCTTAGGAGAAGCCGCCCAAAAAGTGGAGCAGGTGCAAAGAGCCTATGCCAAAATGCAGCCACCTGTGGTCTGTTTGGCTTTTGCCAATGGGGAGGGGGCGTATTTAGAAAATTTGAAGCAGGAGGAAAAAGCCATTCGCGACGCTTTGCACCAAGCAGACGACGAAGGAAGTATTAAACTTTATACAGAATTTAATACTACGATTGCAGATTTGGTAAAAGTATTTACAGAAAAATACCGCAATAGGGTTGCCATCTTTCACTTTGCAGGACACGCAGGCAGTCAGGAGTTGGTCTTAGACGAAACCAGCGCAAACGCAACAGGGTTTGCCCAACTTTTAGCCCAGCAGCAAAGTTTGGAGTTGGTCTTTCTCAATGGTTGCTCTACAAAAAGGCAGGTAGAGGGCTTATTGGAAGCAGGGGTAAAGCGTGTTATCGCGACAAGCACCCCCATCGATGATGCGCAGGCAGTTGCCTTTTCAAGTCAATTTTACAAGTCGTTGGCGAAAAAAGCTACCTTAGGGCAAGCCTTTCAGGAAGCCGCCGCCCTTCTGACACTTCAAAATAGCCCTGTGCAGGTGTATCGCTCCGCCATTCCTAAAAGCAAGATAAAAGAGGACGTTGCGCCCTCGCCGCTTTTGTGGGGTTTTTATACCAAAGAAGAAGCACAAGCAGATTGGGAACTGCCTTTGTAGGCAATAGAAAATTTGGTTTTGCGCTTCGAAGAATAGAATTTAACTCCACTACCTTTTGGGGTAGGGCTGTTAAGTTCTAAAAACCAAATGCAAATGTAGGGACAAGGCATTGTCTTGTCCCCTATGAGATTGAAATAAAAAAGGAATGAATCCCACCCTGCCCTCCCCCAAAGGGAGGGTTTTAAAACCAAATTTTATTTCGTGTTAAATTTGAAAAAAACACCTCTGCCGTTGTTTATTAGGGCTTGGGCGCATTTTTTGTGTTCGTTTCTACCTTGAAAAACACTTTTTTGCCTACTAATCTATCAAAAAAGGCGTTGTGCCATCTGTAACAATGACTTTGGCGTTATTCGATTTAGAAAGTTCGCGAAAAGCCTCGATGCTTTTGTATTTGATAATCATATCATTAAGCCCTTCGGAAATAATTTTTTGTGCGTCGCGTATGCCCTCTGCCTCAATTTTGAGGCGTTCGGCTTCTTGGCGTTCTCTATCCAAGACAAATTGCATGGTTTGTGCCTCTTGTTCGGCTTCTAATTTGGCTTCGATGGCACGTGCCAATTTTTCGGGCAGGCGAATACTTTTGAGCAAGACCGACTCCACTACAAAACCTCTATCGCCTAAGATTTCGGTCATCTTTGCACTAATGGCTTGTTCTATCTCGAAGCGTTTGGAAGTGTGCATGTCTTTGGCAAAAAATTGTGAGGTTACATCTGCCGCCGCCGAGCGCAGGACGCTCAAAATAATACCTTCGCCGTTGCGCACGCCAACGGTTTTGATGACATCAATCGCTGCCTCTTCTTTGATGTGAAAAAGCACCGCTAATTCACAGCGAATACTCAAACCTTCTTTGGAGGGGAGCGCGTCTAAAACAACGGGCATATTGATAGTACGGGTTGGCACTTTGACAACTTTGGTCGTGAAAGGATTGTGAAATACCGCACGCGGCTGCATAATACCGCTTTTGATTTTGCCCAAACGCTGTTTTACGCCCACTTCGCCAGGGCGAATTACGGTACAAGCACTGATAAATTGTATCAAAAGCAGGCTGCAAAAGCCGTAAAAAAGCCAAGTTTGTATTTTTTTCATACAAAAAAAGAATTAGGTGGAAAAAGGGAAAGGCATTTGAAAGTCTGATGCAAAAAGGGGACTGGCTGCATAAAAATAGGCAAAAAAAAGCAGATTTCAAAGAACCTAAGTCATAGAAGAAAAAAAAATTAGCGTTTATCTTGCAACGTGTCTGGCACAATCGCCCTACTTTTTAGCTACCACAAACAAAAAAAATATGGAAAACGAAAAATCTTGTTGCCCTCATTGTGGCAAGGCATTGATGGCTCAAATGCCACTCTGCCCCCATTGCGGATTTGATTTGGAAAATGAACAAAAAAGTACCCAAGAAGAGCCTTTTATTCCTTCGCCCACTACTTTTTTAGCACCTTCGCCTAAGGATTTGTCGAGCGATTTAACCAATGATTTGCCTATTGAATCTGTGACGCAACCAAAAAAAATAAATAACCGCACGCCACTTGCACCCAAAAAAGCAAAACAGACTTCCAATAGCGAGCCTTTTCGCCCTGCTTTTTCGGACGAGCTATTAGAAAAAATACAAAATTTAGTAGAAAATAAACAAAAAAAATATAAAAACTACGCACTTATATTTGCTTTTGCAGGGCTTCTTTTGGTTTTTTTGCCTCCCTTTTGGATAGAGCCAATGGAAGGTGGAGGGGCTTTGTTGCTTTTGGGCTTGCTTGTTTTTCCTACTTCTATTTTTGTTTATTTTTTATACAAAAAAAGAAGTAAAGTTTTAGGAAATATGTTAACAGGAGAAAGTCTTTTGGCGTGTTTTTTCTATGAAAAAGATAGCTACCAAGAACAGATAGAGGCGCGTTTTCAAGAAAATCAAAATCGCAATAAAATTATGTTTAATTTTATTTTTGTAATTACATTGATAGTCTGCATAGGCTTACTTTTGCTTTCGGGCTTTGAAACAGAAATGTGGCTGACGGTGGGTTTTATGATGGGTTTTATGATTTTTTTAAAGTTGTTTTCCTATGCGATACCTTTTCTTACTCGGAAAAAAGAGCGTGAAAGCGTGGGTCTGGTCTTGATTTCAAAAGATGGGGTTTGGCAGGCAGGCTATTTGCACAGTTGGGTGCATTGGCGCACGCGGCTGAAAAGTGTCAAGTGGGATAAGGCTAAAAAAGAGCTATCTTTTCGCTATTCCGCACCTGTCAATTTATACCTAACGCGCGAATTATTGGTAAGAGTAGAAGTGCCAAAGGGCAGAGAGGCAGAAGGGGAGGCAGTGGCGGCTTTTTTTGGGTCTAAAAAAAGAAACTAAATATAACATTTTACCCATCAGAGGCGTTTTTTTGAAGATGCTATCCTACCTATTACCATTTTCTCCTGCGCTATGAAAAATATACCGCCTTCCGATACCCCTAAATCTCCACTTGCCTTCGAAGAAGCCAAATCGCGCTTCATAGAAGCATGGGGGGCATTGGGTACAACTTGGGGCATCAGCCGTAGTATGGCACAGGTGCATGCGCTTTTGCTTTTGGCGCAAGAGCCTTTGAGTGCGCAAGCCGTCATGGACGCGCTCAACATTTCGCAAGGCAATGCTAATATGAACCTTCGCGCCCTTATGGATTGGGGATTGGTAGAAAAAATAACCAAATTAGGTGAAAGGAAAGAATTTTTTGTAGCCGAAAAAGACATGTGGGAAGTTACGCGCCGTATCGTGCGTGAGCGCAGGAAGCGCGAATTAGAACCTATTTTTAAGGTCTTGGAAGAGCTAAAACAGGTAGAGGCACAAAGCGAAGAGGAGGCACAAAAGGCTGCCCATTTTATCAAAATTACGGAAGAGATTAGCACCTTTGCCGCGCGTGCAGAGCAGGCGATTGATATGATGCTCAAACTTTCTGAAAATAAATTAGTAGAAAAAATATTAAAACCCTAACTATTGAAGGTTTGTACCTTCAATAATTAGGGCAATAATTAGGGTTTGAATCGCGTTTAAACGCTCTTTGAAGCCCTATTTTTTCGCATCAAAGCCTTAGTGAGCCGCTAAGTAAGTGGCTACGCCTTCTTTTGTTGCGTTCATAGCCTCTTTGCCTTCGCTCCAATTTGCAGGGCATACTTCGCCGTATTTTTCCACATGCGCTAAGGCTTCTACCATACGTAGGGCATCATCGATGTTACGACCCAAAGGAAAATCATTGACTACTTGGTGCTTGACGATACCTTCTTTGTTGATAAGGAAAGTGCCGCGAAGTGCAATCGGTGCGCCTTCGAATATCAAATTGCCGTTTTCGTCGTAGCTATAATCGCCACCCAAAACGCCGAAGTTAGTGGCAATCGTCTTGGCAAGGTCAGCGACAAGCGGATAAGTAACGCCCTCGATGCCACCCTGACCTTTGGGGGTAGAAAGCCAAGCTAAGTGCGTTTCTTCGCTATCGGTAGAGCAGCCTACTACTACTGCATCACGCTTTTCAAACTCTGCTAATTTTTCTTGAAAGGCTAAAATCTCGGTAGGACAAACGAAGGTGAAGTCTTTTGGATAGAAGAAAAAGACGACATATTTTTTGCCCAAATACTGGTCGAGTGAGAAGTTACCCACGATTTCTTCGCCGTTGATGACAGCGGGAGCAGAAAAACGAGGAGCAGGTTTGTTGACTAAAGTTGCCATAGTAAGTTTTATAGATATGAAAATGAATTTACCAAACAAGGGATAGATACCAACTAAAAGCCCCCAAAAAGGCGCGAAGACCTTTCAAGGGCTTTCTTATCCACAAAAATAACACACAAAAAGATAACGCCCAAACGAAAAAAAGGTTTTAACCGATTTTTAAAGACCCAAAGCCTTATTCGGCGTTCTTGTCGGCATCACCTTTTGGGTTGAGTGGTGGGTTGAGTGGCGATAAAGGTTCATTTTTTTTATCATATTCGGAATCTAAGGCAGTAAAAAATTTGATGTATTCATCTAAGGCAGTGATAGAGTCCAAATCCATAGGCGCGTCTTCCTTTGGCTCTATATGGGTTGTTTTTCGGAGGTTTGCCCTAATTTTGGCATCGAGTTCTTCTTCCGAAATTTCACCATAGACTTCATTTTCTAAACTTTCTTTGGTGTTAAGCTCCTGAATGTCAGAAAGTTCTTTTGCTAAGTAACGCAAACGAAGGTTTGTTTTTTCCTGAAAACGCAGCACTTTCAACTTTTTATTGATGCGTCCCAGCGTTTCGATACGCTTTTGTACCAAACGCAGGTTTTCATGGCAGGCACTAATGACTCTTTTGCCCATCTCTATATTTTCATGGCTCAAATCGGCAAAGAAGTCGTCTTCTAAAAAGTATAACGATTGGTCGTTGCGGTCTTTTATCTCAAAAAGGACAATGGGGTTTGCCATGCGCTCTAAATCGGGGTTGCGACGCTGATAATAAAGCGTTTTGTAGGCTTCTTGTAGTTTGTCTTCTATGCTTTTTTTCAAATCTTTTTCCTTATCTATTTGGGCAGTGTTGTTCGCAATTTGCTGTTCTATGGCTTCGATAGTGCCATTTTTGGGCTGCTCTTTGGTTTTTTTCGAATCGGCTTGCGCTTTTTGGGTTTTGAAGGCAGGTGCAGGAATGTGGGTTGCGCCAAATTCCTCGAAAGTAGCCAAGTAGCCTAAATCGCTTACAAGGGCTTGTTTCCACGCTTTGAGTAGTTTTTCGGTAAATTCTTCAAAATCGCCTTCCTGAAAAAAGCGACTTTCAATTTCTACATCACGATAAGAGCCGTCGCAAATGACAAGTTTGGCTTCGCTATCCAAGCCTGTGCCTATGGGTTGTGGTGGTAGCCCTTTGCTTTGGGCTTCTGCCCGATTTTGTTCTATTAAAAGGTTGATTTGTTCGTTTAGATAGCGTCTTTGACGGCGCGGGGGCTTGTGTGGATTTCTGATAAGGGTAATGCTCTTGATATGGCGCAGGCGGGTTTCGACGCGCTCATGATTTGCCCCTCGCTGTATTTCCAAATCCAGACTTGTAATTTTTACACTTCTAATTTGTTTTGCCCAATATTCTTTAAAAAGTGGAAATAAGATAGAGCCAGAGATGAGCAAAAAAAGAATCTGAAAAAAAGACGGCATCCAGACCATGCTATAAAAAAAGGCAATTCCTGTTACTAATTTGCCAATAAAAATATTGTTCATCGGGCGCATGGCAGTTTGCTCATAGCGTACTTCGCTCGCCTGCTTTCTAATCTCGTTTGGTCTTTCTTGGTGAGAGTTGGTCAGCATATCGGGAAAATAAACAGTGTGGTGGAATAAAATTTTGTGTATTTCGTTTTTTCTGCATTTTTATTGGCAAAAGTCAGATAAAACAAAAAGAAAAGCCCGTTTGAATACAAACGTAAGATAGCCTCGAATGGTTCTTTTCAAAACTCGCAAAAAAGGTAAAATTTATGCGTCCTTTTGCAGAAACTCTATCGCCAAGCGGTAGCCCTCCAAGCCCAAGCCTGTAATCATACCGACACAAACTGCACTAAGAAAGCTATGATGGCGAAATGCCTCGCGCCCAAAAATATTCGAGATATGCACCTCTACGGCAGGGGCAGGAACGGCGCGAACTGCGTCTGCAATCGCCAAAGAGGTGTGTGTGTAAGCACCTGCATTGATAACCAAGCCCTGATGCGAAAAGCCGACTTGCTGAATGTAGTCGATAAGTGCGCCCTCGTGATTGGACTGAAAGTAGGAAAGTGCCAAATTGGGATAGCGGTCTTGAAGGCTTTTAAAATAGGTTTCGAAAGAGAGAGAGCCGTAAATTTCGGGTTCGCGCTTGCCCAAAAGGTTGAGATTTGCGCCATTGATGATAGCAATTTTCATAGGGATATGATTTGTTATGATTTTTAAAATAAAATGACGCTTTTCTAAAAAAGTTCATCTACATTTTTGATGCCTCTTTTTTGTAATTTTTTGAGTTGGATTAGAAAAATTTGAGCGGTAGCCAAAGTATCGCCTGCCGCCGTATGCCTTTGTGCGATACGCAAATCGTATTGATTAGAGAGCGCGTCTAAGCTAAAAGCGTCGTCGTTTTGGGTCAGATGCTTTTGTAGGCGTTTTTCCATACGAGCCGTATCGAGCTGCGGATTGAGCAAAGCAAGTTTGGTTTCCTTGTTCGGAAAAAGCACCCGATTCATCATACTTTCCATCATACCTACATCAAAACCTACGTGATGCGCCACCAAAACATCTGTACCAATAAAATCCAACCATTGTTCAATAGCTTTACTTTCCGAAATGCCGCCTTCGGTTTCTTGTGGCAAAATTTGGTGAATGGTGATAGAATGTTTGCTACCTGTTTTTTGGCGCGGTATAAAAAATTCCAGACTCTCGCCTATTTGTATCGTTTGCGCTTCCAAACGCAATGCCGCCAAAGAAATGACGACATCTTTTTGCATATTCAAGCCCGTAGTTTCGGTATCAAAGACTACAAAACGCGCCTTTTGCAGGGTAGGAAAAGGGCTTTGACTTTCCTGCCGCTGACGGTGAGCGCGATAATAGCGCACAGCCCATTCAGGGAGTTGGGGAAGGGCGTTTTCCCAATTTTTCTGTGTCTGCTTATTTTTCAGATAGGCTATAAAGTTCCAATTCATAGTTTTTTGAGTTGATGCCAAAATATAAACCGTTCATTCCGCTTGCCCCTTCTATCTGCGAAGGGCAATTCTTTTTCGCTTGCTGCTATGAATTTCGAATAATTTTGCGAATTTTGCAAATGCAATAATTAGGCTTGAGGTGCTTTCAACCCAATATGGCGTTGTTGTAACGGTCAGAAGGTCAAAAAATAGGGCTTTGTGCTTCTGCAAACCTCCTGAAACCCCACCCTGCCCTCCCCCAAAGGGGAGGGTTCGAAAACCAAATCATTTTTTGGCATAAATGCAAAAAAATGATGCCGAATCAAAGCCCCGCCATAATGGGCAGTAATGTTAAGTTCTGTAAAAAGCCTTGTTTTGTCAAATTTGAAGTGAAATAAAATTTGGGCAGAACCCTATTTTTGGGTTTGAAAATCCTTTTTTATTTCAATCTCACTGCGGACAAGGCAATGCCTTGTCCCTACATTTGAACCTGATTTTTAGAATTTAACATTACTGCCCCAAAGGGGAAGATGCGAAGATACCCCCACCCTGCCCTCCCCCCCATAGGGGAGGGTTCGAAAATCAAATCAATTTTTTCGCATAAATGCGAAAAAATTGATACGAAATTGAAGCCCCTCCCTATGGGGGAGGGGTTTGGGGTGGGGTGCATTTTAAAAACAGACAAATTACAACCACTTAGAAGAAACTACTTGCATGGAAAACCTTTTTTTTTGGCAAAACTGGAAACTATCTGAAAAAATAATCCTGACCAGTTTTTTGGCTCTCTTGGTCTTGGCGGCAGGCTTTTTCGCTTTTGCTTGGTATAGTGGCGTAGATGAGGCTTTTCGCTGGGAAAAGCAGGCGGAATTTCGCGCTTTCCCCTTAGAGGTGGAACGTTTTGAAAAGGGCTTTTTCGAATGGAAGGCAGAAGTGCCAATTTATGTGCAGCAGGCGCACTATCAGGCAAATCCGCGTGTGGTGATAGATGTCTTTTCGCCGCTTTATTTATTTTTTATCGGCTTGGCGATGGTCGGCTATTTGGCAGCGATTACCTATTTGCCCAAATTATATTTTGCTATCGGTACAATTTTGGTCGCTTTCTTTCTTTCTTTTGCCAATTTCGACGCGCTCACCTATTTTCAGACCCTACTGACGCTAAACGATTCTCAAAATCTATTTATCGTCGCGCTCTTGCTTTATCTGCCTTTGGCTTTTGTCTTCAATTCTTTTTATACAAAAGCCCCTTTTAGTCTGCGTTTGGCGGCTTTTTCGTTGATTAGTGTAGGCTTCTATTTTTATATCAAATTGCAGGCGGCAGTTGTGCTTTTCCCCGAAAATTTTATCGCCTCGCAAGGCATTGTCATTCCCCTTGTGATAAGTGTGATTTTTATCCTCCTCAATGGGCATGAAATTCCGCGTGCCTTGCTCTACATTACCACTTTGGCGGGCAGGGCTTCGAATACCAACATGACGCATTTTTTTATCGCTTCGGGACTTTTCGCGCTTAATTCTTTCTATGTCTTACTCAAATCGGTGCGCTTTATAGAATGGGAGATGTACCATTTGCCACCCAAAACGAGCCTGCTTTTGATAGTCTTTTTGGCACTTTGGGGCGTAAAACATCGGGCTTCACAGTACGAAAAAGTGTTGCCCTTCGGACTGCCTGCCGCCATTATTACCTTAGCAGGGGGCATTATTACATTAGCTACCTTCTCTTTTTCGATGCTCAACGCCAACGACCCCATGACGGAGGGCTTGGAAGATGTCGTTATTTTTTCGCAGGTAGGATTTTCTATCATCTTTATCGTTTATATCATAGCCAACTATGGAACAATTTTAGAAGGAAATTACAATATCTATAAAATCCTTTGGCAACCGCGTCAGCTCGATTGGAGTTTTGCCGCTTTGATGGCTTATATCATTGTTGCGATTTTATTGTATCGTGCAGATATGGCGGCATACCGTCAGATACAGGCAGGGGTGCAAAATCTCATGGGCGATACCTTTGCAAAAGAAGCCGAATATTATCAGGCTTTGCACACGGCAGAAAGCATGGACAAGGCGCAAGAAGCCTACGGCATGGCTGAATATTACTACAATTATTCGGCAGGTCTGAATGCGAGCAACCATAAAATGCATATCGGTTTGGCTACCTTGGCTCTCAAAATGGGCAAGTTCAAGACCGCCTACAATTACTATAATCGCTCTTTGGGCAAAAATCCTACCCCACAGGCTTATGCGATGGCGGCACAATTAGCCTCTGAAAGGCTCAACGACCCCGCCGAAGGTTTTAATAAGATTTACTACGCCAAGGCGATTTTTCCTGAAAACCCCTACATCTGGACAAATTTGAGTTGGAACTACCTCAAAGGTGAGCAATTTGTTATCGGTGCAGACACCTTATACGAATACCTCAACAATGCCCGACGCTATGCTTTTTCCAATCCTGCTGCTGAAATCAATTTCTATGCCTTCCAAGCCATGAACGACAACGCCGTAGAAAAGGCGGATTCTCTTCGTAAAATTTGGCTTCGTGCCGATAACATAGAGGCGCATAATAACGAATTGCTTTGGCTTTTGGGAAAAGTGCCTACCGAAAATTTGCCTGCCCTAAAAACGGAATTTCTACAAGATACGGTTTATAATTTTAATCAAGCTCTCTATCTCTACCATTATACCTTAGCCAAACGCGATACAGCACTCTTGAATTATTATACCAAAATTCAAGATAAAATGGACAACTATCCCGAATTGATACTTGCCCAAGCCCTGCTTTTCTACCAACAGAATCGCACCAAAGAAGCCCTCGAAAGTTTGCGTTACTTGTTGCAATATCACCCCAGCGTGCAGTATTGGCATCTTTTGGCAGTTTGGTATTTGGAAAATGAAAACTACCGCGCCGCCGCCGATATTTGGAAACAGACGACCCTTTCAGGCAATTTTGAACACAGTTTTTATCGCGCTATCGCCCTTAGCCATTCCAAAGAGCAAGCCGACCGCGCCGAAGCGCGTAGCCTTTGGCAGGCTTGGGATACATTGCCACAGCACCCTTATCAGCCCACAGCAAAAGAAATGTTGCGCCTGCTTTCGCCCGAAGTTGCCATCGAGATAGACCAGATACAAGACGACGAAGCCCTGCACCGTTTTCTTTATTTTAGAATGGAAAGCCTTGATGAAGCTACTTTTGTGAAGGCGTTGGAAAAAATGAGCGACCTCAATGTCTTGGTAGTGGCAAGTGCCGAGCGCATCAGGTATTGGGTAGAAAAGGGCGAATTGGAAAAGGCACAAGCCTTACGCGACCAAATTACGGGCTTAGGTGCAGGCGCGAAACTTTCTGAAAAGGCGAAAAATCAGCTCCTCGAAGCCGACTTAGCCCTGCTTTATGCCCTTAAAAGGTATGAAGAGATGCTGCCGCTGGCACAAAGTTGGAAACCCGAAAGGGCGCAAAGAACGCGCAAAAACTACTATCTGGCACTTTATTATAGCCAAAAAAATGACTCTACACAAGCCGACCACTATTGGCAATTAGCACACAAGGGCAATCCAATGGATTTGAACACCTACAAAGAGGCAATCGCCTATTACAATAAAAACGGAAAAGTACAAAAAGGCTATGACTTTGTTTTAGAAGGGTTGCGCTTTATGCCTGATGATATTTCAATTAAAAAGTTATATATCTTACAGGCTTTGGAAAACCGCTTGGAAACCTTCGCCCGTAGTACCTTCGAAGAGTTGAGCAGCAAGGTAAATGAAAGCTACCTGACCGACTTTAAAAAGCAATACGACAGTCTTTTAGAGGTCATTCAGAAAGAAGAAGAACGCTTCTTTGTAGGCGAAGAAATGCCCGTTAGTGGCGAACAGCCCGCAGGTGAATAGTTTTATGATTTGTTTTCTCTCTAATTTTAATACCCTTTTGGAAACTATCTCCCCTCGTCTGACCGAAATCTTAAATCGTATAGAAACCCACAAAAGCCGCTTAGATGCACTAAGAAGTAGGCTCGACAACGAAACAATACGTGAGGCTTTGCGTGTGGAATTTCTCTATGAAAGCAATCGAATAGAGGGCAATAGCCTAAGTTTGCGCGAAACACAAATGGTTATTTCCGAAGGCATGACCATCAGTGGCAAGACATTACGCGAACATCTGGAAGCCATCAATCATAGAGAGGCGATTACTTTGATAGAGGAGGCAGTAAGAGAAGATGCGGATTTTTCGCCTTACTTGCTCAAACAAATTCACGCGCTGGTCTTGCATGGCATTGATAGAGAGGCAGCAGGACGCTATCGCCATATTCCTGTTTTGATAGCAGGCAGCGCACACAAGCCGCCTGCCCCCTATCTTTTGGAAGAGTTGATGGACGCTTATTTTAATTTTTACGAAAACTATAAAAGCAAACTTCCTGCCGTACTCTTAGCCGCTCTTTTGCACGAAAAACTTGTTAGTATTCACCCCTTTGTAGATGGCAATGGCAGAACGGCGCGTTTGGTCATGAATCTGATTCTCCTTCGTGCGGGCTATCCTTTGGCTATCATTGGGGGCGATTATGAAAGTAGGATAGCCTACTATCAGGCATTAGAAGACGCAAAGGATAATCCAGAGAGTTTTTCTATATTTATCGCTCAAAAAGTGGAAATGGCTCTTTTGCGCTACCTAAATATTTTAGAGGCTTAGGCTGCTTTTTTATTTCAATCTCACCTTTCTTATGACTTCCCTACGTTCTCTTTTTGATGCTTTTTCCGATTTGCGCGTGCTTATCGTGGGCGACGTAATGATTGATTCCTATCTTTGGGGCAAGGTAGAGCGCATTTCGCCCGAAGCTCCTGTACCGATTGTGCAGCTTCGAAAGCAGGAGCAGCGGCTCGGCGGAGCTGCCAATGTAGCCCTCAACGTGCGTGCTTTGGGTGCAAAGGCTACGATTGCCACTGTGGTAGGCGATGATGCGGAAAGTCAGACCCTTTTCCAACTTTTTCAGGAAGCAGATATTGATACTTCGGCGGTTGTCAGGAGCGCGAAACGCCCTACTACTATCAAACACCGCATTTTAGCAGGCTCGCAACACCTACTGCGCGTGGATTCGGAAACCACAGAACCGATAACCCAAGCCGAATCGCAGGAATTGATAGTTAAAATTCAGGCTTTGCTACCCCAAACGGACGTGCTTATTTTCGAGGACTACGACAAGGGGGTACTTACCGCTGAAAATATTGCACTTCTGATAGAAATGGCACAAAGGCAGCAAATTCCGACGGTAGTAGACCCCAAAAAGCGCAACTTTTTGTCCTATCGCGGAGCTACCTTATTCAAACCCAACTTGAAAGAATTAAAAGAAGGTTTGGGATATGATTTTAATATAGCAGAGCCTTCGGAGCTTGAAAAGGCAGTAGAAAAATTGAAAGCCCTTATGCCTGTTGAAAACGTACTGATTACGCTTTCCGAACGGGGGGTTTTTATGGCAGGGGCAGACCAAAAACATCATATTGCTGCACACAAGCGCGAAATTGCCGACGTTTCGGGAGCAGGCGATACAGTGGTCAGTATTGCGGCTTTGGTCTTGGCTTTGGGCGAGCCGCTTGCTTTGGTTGCAGAATTGGCAAATTTAGGCGGCGGCTTGGTCTGTGAATCTTTGGGCGTTGTGCCGATTCAAAAAAATAGACTTCTACAAGAAGCGCAAAACTTGATGCTCAATATTTGAGGTTCAAGATGTGAGGTTGATATTTCATTTGTCCTTGCGTTGGTTTGTCCATCTCAAAGGCTAATTGTTGTATTTCTAATGTAGCTTTTTTTTATTCTAATAGCTTATATTATAAAAGTTTTGTCTTTTATCTAAAAAGGCAATAAAAAAAGCAAGCCGTCTGTTTCCCACAAACGGCTTATAAAAGTACAAAATTATTTTACCCAAATGCTCACCCTTCGGTTTTTTGAGCGGTCGTACTCGCCTTCATTGGGGGCAATAGGCTGACTTGCACCCGCCCCGATTGCCGTAATTCGTTTTTCGTCAATGCCTGCCGCTTTGAGCTTGGCTTTGAGTGCATCTGCTCGCGCTTGTGTGAGCTTTTGGTTCTTGGCTTCGTCTTTTTTGCTATCGTTATGCACCGTGATTTCTATTTTTTTTGTCGCATCTGCTTTCAAGATAGTTGCAAGTTCTGCCAACATGGGTTCACTTTCTAAGCGAATAAGTGCATTGTCTAAACCAAAGAAAAGATTATAGACATCGGTTTTGCCTGCCAAAATGCGTTCTTTAGTGCTTTTTATAGGTGTTTCGTCATAAAAAGCCACTATTGGTGCGATAGCAGTTTCTTTGTGTCCGTAATTAGATTGTACCAAATATTTGATAAATTTTACATTTTCTTTTGGCTCAATTCTAAACACTTCAAAAAATTGATTGCTATGAAGGGTAAGGGGCAATACCTTTTCGAAATGCTCGGTGTCGCTTGTCGAAATCCAAACTTGTGCATCTTTGACATGGCGGTCGGAATAGCCTTCGCCCGAATAATATTCACTGCTCAAAATACCGATATAATTGAGCGTTTTGGGTTGTGTAAGTTCGATAATTGCCCATTGTGGCAGCGTCTTATCGGGATTGTAGCTATCGCCAATGTACCAACATTGCGACTGCGACTTGTTGTTTTCTACGTATTGCGCAAAAAGTGCCTGATTGCGTAGCACCAATTCGTCGGGATTCCAAGCCCCAACATGGTTTTCATAGCTATATTTTATCGTTTTCGCCAAACCCATTCCTTCGCCATATAGTAAATTTTTTGGTAAATCTGAAAAAGGAATTGCCTGTGTGTGAGTGGGAACGTAGTCTTGCGCAATCGCTATTTCGTGAGTGGGTTTCGAGTTCAGATAAGCGGCTAAACCCAAGCCTATGCTTATGACAACCATAGATAACTTCTGCATGCTTAAAATTTTATTGGTTAAAAATTTGGTTTTGTGAGCATCATATAAAAAATGCACCTCTACCGACAGCCAAGTTTGTGCCTGCCTTCCAACGAAGGTACGAAATTAGGGCGAAAAAAGTCTATCTTTTCGAGAATTTTTTAGATTTTTCGAGGTTTTAGTGTTCAATGATACCACCTATCAGTATGGCAAATTCTTGGATTTGTGTTGTAAGATACTACAAAAAATAGTAAAAATTTATGCATAATATTATTTTTTACATATTTTAATAGTAGCAGCCCTGCAAATCTAAGAAGTTGGATTGATGAGGCTTAGTTTCCGACTACGCCTAACCAAGAAAATCCTTTTTATTGGCTAAAATTTTTGTATTTTTGTGTGGCGGTGCGAAAGCCGCGCTCCTTGCACTCAAAAAGGCAGGCAATTTCCAAAAAGAGGCAGATTTACCTTTTTTATAGCCGTCTTATGGTCTTTGTGTAGTCTTTTTTTGCCTATTTTCCTATCATTTTCTACTTTCTTTGCCATGTCGAATCCAGAGAAACTTCTCCAACAGCTCAATGACAAACAACGCCAAGCCGTTACGCAGACCGAAGGGGCGACGCTCATTATCGCAGGGGCAGGGTCGGGCAAGACGCGCGTCCTGACTTATCGCATTGCCTACTTATTGGCTTTGGGCGTAGAGCCATGGCAAATTTTGGCACTCACCTTTACCAATAAAGCGGCTAAGGAGATGCGCGAGCGCATCGAAACCTTAGTAGGCACAGAGGCGCGAAACCTTTGGATGGGAACTTTTCACTCCATTTTTGCACGCATCTTGCGTTATGAAGGACATAAGTTGGGTTATCAATCTAATTTTACCATCTATGATACCGACGATTCCAAATCTCTATTAAAAAATATCGTCAAAGAGTTGAAATTAGACGACAAAGTCTATAATGCCAATAGCTTGCTGAATCGAATTAGTAGTGCTAAAAATAGTTTAATTTCTGCCAAAGAGTACAATCTAAATCCGCAATTTAAAGAAGAAGACCGCCATGCGCAACGTCCCGAAATGGGGCGCATTTATCAGATTTATACGCACCGTTGCTTTCAGGCAAATGCGATGGATTTTGACGATTTACTTTTTCAGACCAACGTGCTTTTTCGCGACCATTTAGACGTTTTACACAAATATCAACACAAGTTTCGCTACATTTTAGTAGATGAATTTCAGGACACAAACCTTTCACAATATTATATCATTCGCAAACTTTCGGCAGTGCATCTCAATATTTGCGTGGTAGGCGATGATGCTCAAAGTATTTATGCCTTTCGTGGGGCAGATATTCGCAATATCTTAAATTTTGAAAAAGATTATCCCGATTTGAATATTGTAAAATTAGAACAAAATTATCGTTCTACCCAAAATATCGTAGAAGCTGCCAATAAAGTAATTGAAAACAACCAGAAACAAATTAGAAAAACCGTTTGGACAGAAAACTACAAAGGCGAAAAAATAG
Source organism: Hugenholtzia roseola DSM 9546 (assembly GCF_000422585.1). Classification (NCBI taxonomy): domain Bacteria; kingdom Pseudomonadati; phylum Bacteroidota; class Cytophagia; order Cytophagales; family Bernardetiaceae; genus Hugenholtzia; species Hugenholtzia roseola. The sequence continues at coordinate 339,589 of NZ_KE383879.1, read as the reverse complement.
ACCTCTTTAAAGCAAATTCCGACAACGAGGAAGGGCGTTTGATAGCCAGTGCCATCTTCGAGGCGCGAGCCAATAAAAAACTCTCCCTTAGCGAATTTGCGATTTTATACCGCACCAACGCCCAATCGCGTGCCTTCGAGGAAGCACTTCGGCGTTTGGGTTTGAAATACCGCATCATCGGGGGGCTTTCTTTCTACCAACGCAAAGAAATCAAGGACATTATCGCTTATTTTCGCATGGCGACAAACCGCTATGACGAGGAGGCTTTTCGCCGCAGCATCAACAATCCGCGACGAGGCTTGGGCGATACCACTTTAAATAAGGTTTATTTGGCTTCGCGTGAAAATGCAATTCCAATTTTTGAAGTCGTTAAAAATACGGCACGTTATTTAGGTTCGAATCGCGCCAATGCAGGTCTGGAAAAGTATGCCCTTTTGATAGAAACTTTCGCCAAGATAGCGGAGGAAAAAGATGCTTACGAAGCGGCAAAATTTATCGCCCAACAGTCGGGATTGATGAAGGCACTCTTCGAGGATAGTACCGTAGAGGGGCGAAGCCGTTACGAAAACGTGCAGGAACTTTTAAATGCCACCAAAGAATTTGTGGATAATCCTGAAAATGAGGAGAAAACCCTCGCTTTTTTCTTACAGTCCGTTTCGCTTATCACTTCGGGCGACGAAGCCAAAGATGACGAACCAGCGGTTACGATGATGACTATCCATGCGGCTAAGGGTTTGGAGTTTTCGCAGGTCTTTGTCGTGGGTATGGAGGAAGATTTGTTCCCTTCGGGGCGCATGATTGGTAGTCGTGCCGAATTAGAGGAGGAACGCCGTTTGTTTTATGTTGCCATTACACGCGCCAAAGAAAAACTCACACTTTCCTATGCCCTGACGCGCTACTATTTCGGTTCGCTCAAACCCTGTGAGCCTTCGCGTTTTCTTTTCGAAATAGACCCTGCACTGCTTAATTTGAGCAACCCAAGTCGCGTTCTGAATCAGGGCGATAACTTTGGCAATACGCACTACAAGCCACAAACTCCTGCCTACAAAAGCGACAAAACTGCTGCCAAGCCTACTTCGCCCGCTGCTTCCTCGACTCATAAAGAAATCCGCCTTTCGCCCCCTTCTATTCCTTCGGTAGGAAGTTCGCCCAACGCCCATGTGCATAAGCCGTCAGAAGATTTTAAGGCAAACCCTTCGCACCAAATCGAGGCGGGGCAGCGCGTAGAGCATGCCAAGTTTGGTTATGGCAATGTTTTGCGTTTGGAAAATGCGCAGGGGGGAAAAAGAGCCATCATCGCTTTCGATAAAGTGGGTGAAAAGACGCTTATCCTTTCTTTTGCCAAGCTAAGAATTGTAGAATAAAAATAGGGGACTGCCGCCTTGTCGGTATCACTATCGACAAGGGCAGGGTATTGCCTTTTCCGAAGCAAACTTGAAGCAAAAAAAACAATCTTAAAAAAATCAATCCCAAAAAAAATAAAACCCTAAGAGAATCACAACAAAAAGTTGCGCCTGCCTGCCATTTCATGCAATTTCATGAAATGCCTTCTATCCTACAAAAAGGAAAACTAAGCAAACAAAATGGCGTTTAAGTAGGAAAATAAACACTTCTTAAACACAATTTTAAAATGGGAACGCCTCTTTTCAACCTACTTTTTACTGCCCTGTTGCTTTTTGGGGCAACGCTGCCTGCTTTGAAGGCGCAAAAAAATTATTACGACGGTAGTATTTCGGGGCGCAATTTTCGCCAAAATCCACTTTTTCAGCAAAAAATAGGCGATAAAGTAGATTATCGCCGCCTCAATGCCTGCCTTTTTTTCGCTACCAACGAACAACGCCTTAAAAATGGGCTAACAGAAGTGCCGCATTTACTTAGCATGGAAATTGCCGCTTGGCATCATTCGCGTAATATGGTAGAAAAGGGTTTCTTTTCACACTACAATCCCGTAGAAAAAGAACGGAAAAGCCCTACGGATAGGGCAAGATTGGCAGGTCTGAAAAACCCTTCGCCTGCCGAAAACATTGCGTATTACGGTTTGGGTGGGACACATCATACCATGACGGAAACTTATTTGGAAGTGGCTCTCAATTTGGTGCAGCAGTGGATGGATTCGAGAGGGCATAGGGAAAATATCCTATCAAAACAAAATCTCTACATGGGCATGGCGGTTTATATAGACATAAAACCGTACTTAGATTCGGATAACCGCCCCACAAATGGATTTTATGTTAAATTTTACGGAACACAAATGTTTCAATGGTTTCATCAGCCCGAAGAAGATTTTACCACTGCCACCGACAAACTCTCTGCCTTTGACGGACAAAGACCGATTATTGTGCAAAAAATAGAGCAAGTAGCTGTTTCAGAAGAAAAAATACAAAATCATACCACCAAAATTGCAACAAAAGACGATAAAACAGTTGTTTCTTTATATAGTCTTCCTAATTACAGAGGTGAAAAAAGTGTCATTGCCGTAGGCAAACATTATTTATCAAATTTATCTATTGGGCGCAGCCTTGCCTCCGCCCAAATTCCGACAGGGTATCGCCTAATCGCCTTCCACGACGAAGCCTGCCAAACGCCTATTTTTTCTTTGCAAGGCGATACGGAATTTGTGGGTTGGAAAAATTTTCACAAAGCGGCTGCCATTATCATCGAACCCCTCAAAAAATAGGGTAGGGATAAGGCATTGCCTTGTCCGAAGTGAGATTGAAATAAAAATAAGTGCTATCTTATCTTTATTTTATCAAACTTTCAAAAAATGTTCGTTTTGTTTTTTTCACTATTCTACAATCGCAAGTTTTCCTACTAAGGCTACCTCGCCATTCCTATCGCTGGCATAGACCAAATAAACGCCACTTTTGGCGCGTCTGCCGTTGTAGTCTGTGCCGTTCCAAGTAACTCTGCCGCCGAAGGATTCAGTTTCAAAAATTAAGCGTCCTTCTATGTCTGTAATCTTGACGTTGGCGCGGTCGGTAAGCCCATCGAGGGTAATAAGCCCTGCAAAGCGGCTCAAAACGACGGGGTTGGGAAAAATTTTGAGCGCATTTAGCTGTGTTTCGGCTTCTTTTGCGGTGCCACGATAGGAAATTACGCCGCTGGGGGTGGCAAAAAAGACTTCGCCTGTTTGGTTTTGAATGGCGATGGATAAGATTTGGTTGTCGAAGAGCGGGCTATTTTGGGTGGTGAAATTGCTAAAAATTTCATCGCCATCGCTGCCTACTAACCAAACGCCGCCCTGTGTGCCTACCCATTTTCTATCGCCGCCATCGAGGGCAAAGGCACTAACGGCTTCGTCGCGCAAAAGCCTTTGTCTATTGAAAAAGACTTCGCTGGCTTGTGGGCTGTTGCTGTTTAGAATGGTGGCGGGGTTGTTGAAGATTTTGATAGCGGCATTGCCTAAGCCGTCGCCTCCTACCCAAATTCTGCCTGCCTTGTCTTCTATGAGGCTTGAAATCTGTTGGCTTGGTAGTCCGTTTTGGTCTTCGGTTAGGTAAATATTTTCGCTATTTTCATTAAAAACCAAAATGCCGCCCGTCCTGCCCAAACCGCCTTGGCAGCGCACCCAAATTTGATTGCGGCTATCGATGAGCATTTCTAAGGGGTAGCGCGAAATATTTTGTTGGAAACGGAAGCCGCGCCAATCATTTTGTGGGGTCTTGCGCAAATAGTAGTCTTCGGTAGGAAAACTATCGAAAAGGGCTACCCAAAGATTGCCATTTTTATCGGTCTTGACATCGATAACGCGATTGTGAGGCAAAGGCGAATTGTCTTTGTTTAGAACAGAAAAGCTATCATCATTCAAATTCCAAACTAAAATACCATCTTGCAGAGAAGCAATATAAACTTTTCGCTCGCCTGCCACATAAGCCGCCGAAACCAAATCGCGCAAGGGTGGAATGGCGCGTGTGCCTTCTACGCTTGTGTTGGCGTTGTAATTTGTCCAGCTGCCGTTTTCAAAGACGTAAAAACCTGTGTTTCTATTAAGTGGTCGCACCTCGCTATCAAAGCCGCCCGAAAGCACCAAAATTTTATTTTCGAAAGTTATCATACGAAAGGCATCGGGGCTATAAGTGCCAGAAGGGTAGAGGCTTACAAAAGCTCCGCTTTGATTGGTGAGCAGCCCTGCCTGCGCGTCGGCAGCCCAAATGTTGCCTTGTGCATCAATTTGAAAAGCCTGTAATGCCTGCCCCTGTGTAGGGCTATTGATAGGGCTAAGGGTCTGATTTTCAAATAGATAAAGTTGGGAAGGAGTGGTTATCCAAACCTGACTTTTGGTTTCGTTTTGGTCTAATTGATAAAAACTTTGAGGGGCAATCGCTTCGAGGCGCGTTGCGGTATTGCCCTCTTGCGTGCGAAAAATTCCTACTTCGGGCAGGGCGAAAAGCAGCATTTCTTGGGTTTGTGCCAAAGCCGTAACTTTTCCGCTCACACCAGCGAGGGTCTGCCAATTATTAAAATCTTGCGGGTTTTGGTTCAATGAAACCGAGCGCAAGCCTATGTCGGTAGCGGCAAAGAGGCGATTCTGAAAAATTGCCGTTGCGTAAATGGGTATTAGTTCGCCGTTTAAACCTAAATTTTGATAGACATTTAAAATCCTGCGGCTATTCAAATCCAAAACCACGATACCAAAATCGGTAGAAAGGTAGCCCTGATTTTGATGGAAGGCGATATGATAAATGCGGCGGTTGCGAAAGTTGTTGTCGGAAAGGAGCAGTGGTAGGTTGGTAAAAGTGTCGTCCTGCCAAAGGTCGAGGTTGCCGTTTTGGTAGCCTAAAAGGAGCAAATCCAAGTCTTGATGGTAAGCTAATGCGGTGATGCCATTATCGCTAAGTCCCTGATTTTTAGACACAACTTCTAAGGTCTGAAAGGTCTTGTCGTAGCGAAAAAGCCCATTTTGGGAGGCTACCCACACGTTTTCGGGGGTCAGGGCGAGCCTTTGTGCGTTGTAGTAGGTGAGGTGTGTGCGCCAAGTGCCGACAGCAATTTCTTGCTGCGCCTGCAAAGGCAGCGTTAGGCTCAATAGCAAAAAAAGGACAATCGCTTTCAACATCAGAGTACCGATTAGTAAAAAATGAAACAAAAGAGGACACTGCAAAAATACGCTTTTTTTTATGCTTTGCAGCAGCCAAGTCTGATTTCTGTCATTGTTTTGGGGGCGGTCTTTTTCTAATTTGCCTACTCTTTTCAACCTTTTCCAGACCCCTTTCTACTATTTTGAATATGCAGACTACCTCTTATTTTTCGCCAAAACCCTTTCGAAGCCGCAAATTATGGCTTTTTAGTTACCTTTTTTTGGCTTTACTTCAACTCTTTGCGTCTTTGAAAGCCCAAAATCCGAAAGAAATTTTCACCCATGGCAGCCCCCCAAGTGAGTGGGAAGTGGGCGATAATACTAAAAACAACAACGGACTTTTGGCAAAAGAATTTGGGAAAGAATTTGAGCATCAGGTTACAGAAGATAGAAGCACAACCCTCACTTCGGGTCCTTATGCAGGCACAAGGGTAGAGTCTTACCTTTCCAAAACGGTGATGCAGGGCGAAGCCGTTGTTGTGTATGTGCGTCAGATGGCACAGGTGCAGAGCATAGCGAGCTATCGGCAGGAATTGGAGCAGCGTTTTGCCGAAGATTTTATAGAAAACAACGAACATCAGAGCAGCAGCCTAACGTTTCGGCAGCAGCGCAAGACCACTTTTCAGGGCTACAAAGCCGAACAACTGATGTATGATGTCAAAGAGATTTTCTATGACTATGGTGTTTCGCAATCTATGGCAGGGGGCATGAACAAATACAATACCTACGAACGGCATAGCACGCCTTTGCAGGTGCAGGGAATTATCAATGTCGTCTTGGTGGAAATTTCGCCTAAGATACAATTTGAAATTATTGCCTATGCTGCTTCGGCAGAAACGGCTACCCTCAAAGAACGCCTCCGACAGATTGGCGAATTTACCGAAACTTTCCGCTTTTTTGGTCAGAATCAGGCAGGAGGGGGCAATTCAAGTACAGAAGAAAGTTCGCAAAATGATACAAATAGCGGTACAAATAGTAGTACAAATCACAACCCTGCAAGCGGTTCAGACGATTCCGAAGGTAGCTCTACCCTCGTAACCATTGCCGTTGGTACGGCTGTGGCAATAGCGGTCGCCACTATGGTCAAGGTTCTGACAAGTTTGATAGGAAAAGCCACTTCGCCTGCAAGTGGTGGCGGAAAAAAGAAGCCTTCGCACACAAATAAAAATCAGCAGACCCAAAATCAGACCCAAAATCAGAAACAGAATCAGACCCAAGAAGAAAGCCATCAGACCGAAAAACAAAAAGAGAAAAAGCAAAAACGCCCCAAAGGGTATGTTCTGCATCTTAGTCAAAATCAAATCTCTTTGGCGGTAGGCGAAAAGAAAAACTTTTCGGTGCGCGTTTTAGAAATTGAGGCAGACGGCACGCAAAATATCGCTTCTGATGCCCAAATTTGGCTCAAAAGCGAATCGGCAGCCCTGCAAATTTTGCCCGAAACGGGGCGCGGCACGTTGCAGACCTTCTTACAACTAACCCAAAGCCCTAACCAAAGCCAATTTTTTGTCAATGTGGGGGCGAGTGTGCAGAGTAAAATTGTGCAGGAAAGGTTATTGATTCAGGTGCAAAGTCAAAAATCGGAATACGAACTGCGCACCATGCAGCTCCCTGCCGAAAAGACCGAACTTATCCCTGACGGCAAAGATGTCATCTATTTTTATGCCCAACTTACGAACCTCAAAAATCCTGACGACCCTGCCTTAGCCGCTGCCAATCAGAACCTGCACATAGAAAAAATGCCACAAGGTGCAGACTGGCTCGATATGTCCGAACCGCAAATGAAGGACGGTTGGAAAGCCGTAGCGATACAAGCCTCCGACCCCGACCCCAATAGCAGCCTTAATCCACGCCCTGCCGCCGTAAGTGTGCGCGTCTGGACAAATTTTGAGGGGCAAACTTTTTCGCGCGTCGTAGATTTTCCTTTGCAAGGCGAAGCCGTCTTAGATGTGGATAGGGATACGATTCATTACCCTTATTTGGCAAGTGGTAAAGATGCGCCGCGCGTGCAGATACGGGCAGCCGTAGCCACAAATAGCAGCGAAAAATGGACTTTTTCGGCGCATTATAGCAAAGAAGGCGAAGCCCTGACCCAACTCAAAGTTATCCCACAAAACAACAAAGAAGCCCTCATAGAATTTGCTGCGCCCACAGCACCCCTGCCGCCAAAAGCTACCGAACTTTTCAATACCGTTATCCTACAAGCCAAATCTAACTTGCAGACAACCAACGAAAGGCATCTCAAAGTTACGCTATTGCAAGAGGGGATTCAAATTTGGAAGGGAGAGCAAATTGCGGCAGATGAAGAAAAGGCAATGCGACAATGGCAGATTTCTGTTTTGGTCTATGATGCGCAAAAGATGGAACTTATCCCCGACCCAAAGGCGGTAGAAAAGTTGGAATTTGTGTTCAAATCGCAGCAAAAAGAAAAGAAAGTGGAAAATCTTTTAGCCGTCGCCGACCTCACCTTTCATTACCTCGATACCTTTGAGCAGGGGCGTGCTTTGTATCAGATTATTGCGCAAAATGCAGTGCCAATAGATGAAAAATCGTACCCTGTGCGCTTGCTTATCAAAGCCCATTCGCCTTTGGCAAAGCGCGATTTCGAGTGGCTTATCGAGCCTGAATTTGTTGGCAAAAAACTTTCACCCCAAGAGGAGGCAGAGGCAGAGTACGAAAAAATCATTACCTACATCAAAAAACACGTGCCTGCCGAAAAGATAGCCGAAATGTTGCAGTTGGTTCAGAAAGAGAAAGTGCATTTGGGCAAAGAAGGGCTTTACAAATTGCGACACGATATTCACGAGCGCAATGTAGAGGCGATTCTCAAACAGGGCAGAGCCTATATGCAAGATGCCGAATGGAACGGAAAGGTAGAATATTGGCTCGAATGGGTACAATGGGCAGGCGATTTAGCCTTCAATGTCGTTTCGGCAACGTTTTTCGGTCCTTATGCACCTGCCGTAAGTATGGCAAAAACGCACAGCATCAGTGCCTTGCAGTGGCATCTGGAAGGCAAGGATATGAACAAGTGGTTTAGTGAAAATTTCACCATTCACTCACTTTTCAAAGCTACCGAAGGGCGGTTGGTAGATGTGGATAGAATCAAGGAGATTATCCGCTCGCGCGGGGGCGTAGGCGATAAACGCGCCTTAGTGATTGCATGGTCGGCTTATATTGCGTATCATTTTTGTTACAATGTTTTTTGGGAAGAAAAATCCGTAGTGGAGGCTCTCAAAACCGTAGCAGCCGAAATCAGAGATGAGCTAATTGTTTCTTTTTTGGTCAAAAAATGCAGAGCCGAAATGGAAAGCAAGCAACTTGCTGAAATGACTCCCGAACACAAAAAAGCGCGTGATATTTTCAAAAAAAATCCGAAAACAGGCGAATACAGCATTTCCGAAGCCGATGTCATGCACGCCATGCGAAACCCACAAATGATGCGCAGCCTCAAAAACTTCGACCCCGATATGCGTCGCGCCTTCAATCATACCCGCGACAAAATCATGCAGGCGCACGATAGCAAACTCAAAAAGCACATCTTAGACGATTTGAAAAAGCAGGGCTTCGAAGGCTACACCGAAGACGACATCTATATCCACGATTTTCGTAGTCCTGATGGCAAATTCGATGATGCCTCCATCAATACCGACCGCGACTACCGCGTTTTGATAGATGTCAAAGACCCCAGCGGCAAAAAATTGTACCATGAATATCCTGCCAATAAATGGCAAGAAAAATCGCTACAAATCTTTGGCGAAGTGAGCGGCAAACCGCAGGGCGTATCTGATGCAGATTGGGCAAAGGAACGCAACATCACGCCGACGGATAGAAAACATGCCGAAGCCTGTCCCGACTATTCCGACCACCATCTGACCAAAAATAAAAACGGCGACGTGCTTATCGAAATCCGAGAACCCAACATCAACGCCGTAGAGCGGGGAGAGGGCAAACTCTATGACCCCAAAGGCATGGGCGAAATGTATAAAGAAAAAGTCCTGACCAATTTCGAGCAGCCCAATCACCCTTCACACGTGCAACATTCCGAAGCCGTCGCGCAGGCACAAAAGGGAGTCAAGACCCTCGAAAAAGTGCGCGAAGGTTATGCCAAGCAAGACATCGAGATGCCCGAAATCGACCCCAAAACGAAAGCAGGCATGGAGGCGGTAAAAAAATATCCTACCGACATGGAATTTGACCCCCAAAAGTCTTTCGAATTTACGCAGGAAATGAACAAGTTGGGCTTTAAAGGTGGCACGCCCCAGCAGGTGATGGGCAGTTTTGCCGATTCCCTTAGTTTGGAATACGGCAAATTGGCGTAGGCGCGTATTGATTCGCCTTTGTCTATTTGTAGGGACAAGGTAGCCTTGTCCCTTGTAGGGCAAATGTATGTTTTCAGACCAAATAAACAAAGGGGCTTTGGGGCATTACATTTGCTTTTGCCAAAAAAAATTACGATTATTACGCCTGAAAAGCCAAAAACAAAGTCTATGCAGGGCAGTAGGTAGGAAAAGTTTTATTTTTTTCTTTTTTCCTACAAAAATACGCTACGCATTTGCTTTTCAAAGCTAAGTTTTACCCAAGTTTAAAACAAGTTCAAACCCAACGCAACGTGAAAACGAACCAAAATTTTTTCAAAAATGACTTCAATACCCGTTTTAGTCCCTTGCAGTTGGTTATGCTTGCCCTGCTTGGTATTGGGGTAGCGGCGTTTGTGGCTTATATGTTTTCGGCTTCGGCTTCGCCTAAAAATGTGGAAAAAATCGAGGACAACTTTTTGCTCGAAGAGATAAAAAAAGCGAATCTGGAGCATCTCAAAACCATTGAAGGCTTAGAGGCACAACTCAAAGAAATGCAGACGCAGGCGCAAAAACACAAAGACGAGGCACTGCAAAGGCAGGGGCAGGTAGATGCCAAAGTCGCCCAAATGGAGGCAAAAGCGCAAACCATCGACGAGCTAAACAAGCAAATCAATACCCTCAAAGACGACAAAAATCAGCTTCTACGCATCATCGACACACGTGCCAACGAAGTGGCTGCCCTTACCGAGCGCAACAAAGAGCAAAATGCCCTTATTAAAGCCACACAAGACCAATTTCTACAAGCGCAGGAGCAGGCACGACAAGACCAAAATGCACTCAAAAATTTGCAGGAAGAGTTGCGCGTTGTCAATCAGAAATACAACATTGCCCAAACGCATGAGCGCGAATTGCAAAATCAGGTCAATAAGCTCATGGAAGACCTAAGCCAGACGCGCACCGAATTGAATCAGGCAAAAATAGACCTCAATGATGCCAAAGCCGAGCTTCGCATCTTGAAAGAAATTCACCCTATCAAACAAAACAACGGCAATTTGCAGCAGGTAAGCTCACCCTCGCAGCAGACCGAAGACCAAAACTATGCTCTCAAAATTGTGGCTATTGTTTCGGTGATTGTGATGTTTATCGTCTTTGTGGTCTATATGCTGCACAATTAAGGTTTTTCAAAAAAATAAAAAATAAGAAAACAAAAAAGTAAAGATGCACAACTACCTCACGCCTGCCGCCCTCCAGCAGTTTATTGCAAATGCCTTAGCCGAAGACAACGGAAAGGGAGCAGTTGCCTTTTTCGGTGACCATTCTGCCTTAGCAGCCATTCCCGAAACGGCACAAAATACGGCGCAACTTCTTATCAAAGACAACGGCATTTTGGCAGGTGTAGAATTGGCAAAACTTATTTTTGAGCAGGTAGATAAAGATTTGAAACTTACTTTTTTTAAAAAAGAGGGCGAAGCAGTACAAAAAGGGCAAATTGCTTTCGAGGTCAGTGGAAGGGCGCAATCCATTCTAACTGCCGAAAGAGTGGTGCTAAATTGCATGCAGCGCATGAGCGGAATTGCGACGCTCACACAAAAATACGTCCAAGCCGTTTCGCATACCCAAGCCAAGATTTTAGACACGCGCAAGACCACACCTAATTCGCGCCTAACCGAAAAATGGGCGGTACGCATTGGCGGCGGCACAAATCACCGTTTTGGGCTTTTTGATATGATAATGCTCAAAGACAACCACGTAGATTTTGCAGGTGGCATCAGAGCAGCCATAGAAGCGGCACAGCAATATTTAGAAAAAAACGGGCAGAAGCTACCCATCGAAATAGAAACCCGAAATTTGGAAGAAGTAAAACAAGTCTTAGAAGTGGGTGGGATAGATGTCATTATGCTCGACAATATGGACATAGACACTATGAAAACTGCCGTCGCGCTTATCAATGGGCGATTTGAAACAGAGGCTTCGGGGGGCATTACCCTCGAAACGATTGCCGCCGTAGCCGAAACAGGCGTAGATAGCATTTCGGTAGGGGCATTGACGCACTCTTACCAAAGTCTGGATTTGAGTTTGAAGGCGAAAAAGTGAAATTTCTAACAAAATTAAAAAACAAACCCTAAGTGCCTTTGAGAAACTTAGGGTTTGAGAAAAACGATTTTTTAGGTCTAATTGTCGCGCTCTAATAGCCAAGTTGAAACGCGCGGCGCAAGTTCTTTTTGCGAGCGGCTGCCTACAAAAACGCCGATATGTCCCCCCGGAAATTCATAAAGGGTTTTATCTTTCGAGCCTACATGGTCATTGAGCGGTTTGGTAGCCGAAGGCGGAACTAAGTGGTCTTCCGAAGCGTAAATCGTTAGGACGGGCATGGTGATATTTTTTAGCTCCACGCGCTCTCCTGCCAATTCAAATTCGCCCTTGATGAGCTTGTTTTGCTGGTACAAATCTTTAATAAACTGACGGTAACATTCGCCTGCCTGCGAGGGGCTATCGCCTACCCAATGCTCCATGCGCAAAAAGTTCATCATCTTATCTTTATCTTGTAGCATGTCGGCTATCGTTACGTACTTGCGTACCTTGCTGATGGGTTTGAGCATATCGAAGCCCATATTGAGAAATTCGCCGGGTACTAAGCCGTCGTTGGCATCTACTACCTTATCTACATCTAAATCGCGCGACCATTTGAAAAGCAAACCGTCTTCGGTAGAAAAATCAAAAGGCGCAACTAAGGTGATGAGATTTTTAATCTTATCGGGATTGAGTGCCGAATAGATAGTGGAAAAAGTGCCGCCCTGACAAACGCCCAAAAGGTTCACTTTTTGTAGCTTATGACTCTTGCGAATGTAATCGACGCAGCTATTGAGGTAGCCATTGATGTAGTCGTCCATGGTCAGATAGCGGTCGGCGCGTGTGGGGTAGCCCCAGTCTATGAGGTAAATATCTAAGCCTTCGTTGAGCAACTTGCGGATAAAGCTACGGTCGGGTTGCAAGTCCATCATATCGAAGCGATTGACCAGCGCGTAGGAGATGAGCAGGGGCGTTTTGTGCTTGACCTTGTCGCTTTCATAGTGAAAAAGGCGCACTTTGTCTTCCTGCCAAACACAGACCTTATTGGCAGTCGCGACATCTATCTCTTCCACTTCGCTAAGAAGTTGGTAGCCTTTCATGAGTTTTTCCGACTGCTCTACAAACTCTTTTGCGAGATTGACAAAAACCTGAGTATCTTGCACCATAATAGAAAATTGTTAATAAAAGTGTGGAGAAATGACCGAAAATAGCAAATCGAGAGTAAGAAATTGAGGGTAAGAAATCAAAGATAAGATTTCTGGTCTTGCAGCGGCAAAGTTGCCCTTCATAGGGAAATTCGGCGCAAAGCCTTGCTTTCTTTCAAGTGCGATATATTGCCAAAGATACATTTTTTACCTCGAAAAACAAAATTTTATCCTTTAAAACTGCCTCTTTCTTAGGATTGTGCCGCCAATTCGCCCTGCATCTGATTAAGCCAACTCTCAATCGGTGCAATAGATTTGAAGTAGTGAAATTCTAAGTTCAAGCCCTGCTGCGCCAACTTCTGAACCGCTTGGGTCAGATAGAAACGGTTAAACACATCTTCCGAAAGTACAATCGCAACTCTTTTTAAGCCTAATTCTACCGCCTGCGGAACAGCCTGCTCGCGAAACCATGTTTGGTTTTCTATCGACACTACGCCTGCCTTTTGCATATTGCTAATAAAAAGATTGACGCGCCTTTCCTGCATATAATCCAAGACCTTGCTCAAAATTTGGCGATACTCCTGATGATTTGCCTGCTTGCGCCAAGTGAGCCAAAGGGCTGAAAACTCGCTAAGATACAAAAGCTCTGCCGTAGGGCTTTCAAAAATACAAATTGAAGTCATAAAAAAGCAAGTATAAAAAGAATAAAAAACTATGATTTTGAACTAACAAAAGCAATAGGTACGCCCCAGCAAGATACAAAAAATCTTCTGTTAAGAAAAATTAACACAAAGAAAAGCCGCCTTTGCAACCCAGTGATGTTAAACTCTAAAAATTAAGTTCGAATGTAGGGACAAGGCATGTCTTGTCCGCAGTGAGATTGAAATAAAAAAGGGCTTTCAGACCTAAAAAAAGGTTTGTCCCAAATTTTATTTCGTGTCAAATTTGATAAAACTTTGACAAAACAAGGCTTTTTACAGAACTTAACACTACTGCCCTGCAACCTTTTCTTTCTTTTATCGTTATATTCAAATAAAACAATGTAGCACCTCAATCCAATCCTTCCTATGGGCAGCCGAAAGACAGAACTTTTCACCGAACAAGAAAATGAGTTAGCCGAACTTCTAAAAGTGCTATCGCACCCTGCACGGCTCAAAATTATTAGTTATCTTTTAAAGGTAAAAACTTGTATCGGAAATGACATTGTAGAAGAAATAGGCATGGCGCAGCCCACTATTTCGCAGCACCTCAAAGAACTCAAACGCCTTAAAATTATTCAAGGTACGATAGAGGGAACGAGTATCTGTTACTGCATAGACCCAAAGGGTTGGAGCGCGTTTCAAGAAAAAGTTTTACTTTTTTTCAACCAAAATCCCAATCAAGACGCTCATCAAGAAGGAGCTTGTTGTATTTAACAAAATCCTTTTAACTTCTTTTCACTGTTTTTTCGCTGTTTTTTTTATCATTTTCTAATCACTACTCTCTTTTCCGCTCATGCAAAATCTTCAAAATTCCGACTCCACAATAGATTCCCAAGCCCAAGAAATTGCGCTCAAAGAAATGGTGCGCGAGCGTTACGACCGTATCGCAACCCAAGAAAAAACCCTAAATGCCGCCTCCTGCTGCGGTGCTACTGTGCCTTCTAATAAGATTTACAACATCATGATGGACGATTATTCCACCATCGAGGGCTATGCCCAAGATGCCGATTTGGGTTTGGGCTGTGGCTTGCCTACCGAATTTGCCCATATCAAAGAAGGCGATACCGTACTCGATTTGGGGTCAGGGGCAGGCAACGACTGTTTTGTGGCACGCCACCTAACAGGTGCGAATGGCAAAGTCATTGGCGTAGATTTTTCGGATAAGATGCTCGAAAAAGCGCGTCTGAATGTAGAAAAATTAGGCTACAACAATGTAGAATTTCGCAAGGGCGATATCGAAAACTTGCCCATTACAGAGGCTTCCATCGATGTCATTGTAAGTAATTGTGTATTAAATCTTGTGCCAAATAAAAAAGCAGTTTTTAGTCAGATGTATCGTGCCTTGAAAAAAGGCGGACATTTTAGCATTTCCGACGTAGTATTAGTGGGCGAACTGCCACAAAATTTGCGCAAAGATGCCGAAATGTATGCAGGTTGCGTTTCGGGCGCTATTCAAAAAAACGACTACTTGCAAGCCATAAAAGAGGCGGGTTTTGAAAACATTACCATACAAAAAGAAAAGACGATTTCCATACCTGACGATATTTTAGAAAAATATCTTTCAGAAAAAGAAATACAAGATTTTAAAAAAGGTGAAGTAGGAATTTTTAGCATTACGGTTTTTGCACAAAAAGACCCCCAAAGTGAGCCTGCCAAACGCCTTTTTTCGCCCAAGAAAGACACAAAGAACGCCAATACTTGCGCCCCTAATTCGGGTTGTTGTTAGAAAAGTGAGATAGCTTTTGTCTTTGTGGGAGCAAATTTTAATTTCGTTCCTACAAAGACAACTTTTTATTAAAAAATAAACGTATTAAAAATGAAATTGATTGAAAAAATACTCGCCTCTTTTTCTGCCATTCCCAAAGCGCGAAAGGAAGTCTTAGAAACGGTTGCGGCTAAGATAAGCGAAAAAAAGAAACAAAATTTGCCCATTCAAATTACGACAATTTGTACACACAATTCACGACGCAGCCATTTGGGGCAGGTTTGGCTACAAAAAGCCGCACAACATTATGGCATTGAAAAAGTGAGTGTTTTTTCGGGTGGCACAGAGGTTACGGCTTGTCATCTCAATACGATTGCAGCCTTAAAAAGGGCAGGTTTTGAGATTGTAATGCCTATTCAAACTTTGGACACAAACCCCATTTATAGGCTCAAAATAGAAAAAGATTTAGAATTAAGTCTTTTTTCAAAATTTTATTACGACAAAAGCAATCCGCAAAAAAACTTTATCGCGCTTTTATTTTGTTCGCAAGCCGACACAAGTTGCCCCTCTGTGGCAGGTGCGGCGGCGCGTTTTGCACTTCCTTTCCAAGACCCCAAGTTGGCAGAGGGAACGCCTTTGGAGGCTCTTACCTACGACGAGGTTTCTATAAAAATTGCGACGGAGATGTTTTTTATGATGAGCAAAGTCTAATTGTTTTTAGTATAAAAAATTAGCTTTCTTTGTCTTTCCCTTCTTTCTTTTGTACCTTTGTGCCTTCCAAAAGCTAAAAACGACAGGGCTGCCTGAAAAGGTAGCTTTTTTAGCGATTTCAATATTTAAAAAAATACACAATTTATGAAAATTCTTACCTTCCATGCCCAAAAAGAGATGGAGCAGTATTTCTCTTTTTCCGAAATAGTTGATTTTTTATATAAAAATCTTGACCAATATGGCGACAAAAAAGAGGACATCGCCAAATGCTTGCGCTATGCTTTTGCGCCAGAAAGAGGGGGCGCAGTGCATGTGGGCTTTTCCGAATCGGATACCGAAAGACAGGTAGTTTTGGGCGTTGTCGTTACCAATCAGACAGGTATGCAGGGCTACATTCCCGAAAATATTTTGGTCTATATTGCTATCAATCAGCAGTTTAGAGGAAAAGGTTTTGGCAAAAAAATGATGCTGCATGCCTTAGCGCACACAGAAGGCGACATTGCCTTGCATGTAGAAAAAAACAATCCTGCGCGTTTTCTGTATGAAAAATTGGGCTTCGAAACGCCTTATTTGGAAATGCGACTCAAACGCTAAGGTTGTCCATTTGTTTTTCTAAGTCTTATGACTTAAAAACTATTTTCTTACTAAAAAAAATAAGCATGGCTTTTTTAGAACTTTATTCTGATAAACTTTCCCAAAATTTCAACTTTCTAAATACACAATTTCAACAAGCTAATATAGAGTGGGCGATAGTTTCGAAACTGCTCTGTGGCAATGAAATGTATTTGAAGGAATTAGTCGGGCTGGGAATCCGCGAAATTTGCGATTCGCGTGTGAGCAATCTCAAAAAAATCAAACAACTTGCGCCCGAAGTGCAAACGGTTTATATCAAGCCCCCTTCGAAGCGAAATATTCGGCAGGTAGTAAAGTATGCTGATGTAAGTTTTAATACAGAATATAAAACAATTTGTTGGCTTTCAGAGGAGGCGACCCGACAAAAGAAACTGCACAAAATTATCATTATGATAGAATTGGGTGACCTGCGCGAGGGCATCATGGGCGACGACTTGATAAATTTCTACGACTCTATTTTCAGACTGCCTAACATTAAAATTTCAGGAATAGGAACAAATTTAAACTGTTTGAATGGTGTATTGCCTTCTACTGACAAACTCATTCAATTAAGCCTCTACAAACAGCTCATCGAGGCGCGTTTTCAGCGCGAGATTCCTTGGGTTACGGGCGGAACTTCGGTTGTTTTGCCGCTTCTGCTCAAAAAACAGTTGCCCAAAGGTATCAATCATTTTAGAATGGGTGAAACGCTTTTTTTCGGAAACGATTTATTAGAAAATAAAACGATTGAAGGAATGAGTAGTTATACCATGAAACTTTTTGCCGAAATTATAGAAATTCAGGAAAAACCCAAAGTGCCGATAGGCGTGATGGCGGTCAATCCTTCGGGTGAAATGTTTGAGGTCTGTCAAGACGATTACGGCAAAACTGCCAAGCGTGCCATCATAGACATTGGCGTTTTAGATGTAGCACAGCCCGATTTTCTGCTTCCCGAAGACAAAAACTTGAAAATTGTTGGGGCAAGTTCGGATATGATTGTGATAGACCTTGAAAATAGCGAAAAAGAATACAAAGTAGGCGATTTAATTAGTTTTGATTTGAAATACATGGGTGCGCTGCGCCTGCTCAATTCCGACTATGTAGAAAAGATTTTGAAATAAAAGTTAAATTTTTTGAGATAGGGGCAGGACGTTGTCTTGTCCCAAGTTTTTTTGAAATAAAAAGAACTTTCAGACTAAATAAGGAAAAATAGCGCGTTGCAAGACCTTGTCTTGATACAACTTCTTAGTCCTTTCTGCGTTTGTGTTAAAAAGGTTGAAAATTTTTCGGATTTTCTATTCCGAACAAAAAAATTAGTAGGCATTACCAAAAATATTTTTATGAAAACAACACTTTTTTCAAATCGTCTTTATGCTTTTTCGTTATTGGCTATGTTTTTAGTAGGACTTTTCCTAACAAGTAGCTGCCAAAAAGCTGCCTGCCATGTGGGTAAAAAAGAGTACAAGCGCAAGATGAAACAGGTGGGTTTTTAGCTTTTTGGCTCATCTTGAAGCGATTTTTGAAAAAAAAATCCTGCTTTCTGCGATTAAGCCTGCCAAAGGTTGGGCGTTTTGAAAAAAAACACTAATTTGGGGGCTTGTAGCCGCCTGCCTCCCAAAAAAGGCGCGGTTTTATAGAAATAGAGTTGTCCCATGCCGTTTGTGTTTTGGTATTTTTTACTACCAAAACGAAGCCTTTTTAGAAAGCCTACGGTTTGGGCAGGATTTTGGGGTATGATTTTGAGGTATGAAAAAATACATTCGGGTAGAGGATTTTAAGCCTTCGCTGGAAAAAATGCAGGCGTTCAAAGACGAGGTCTATGAGCGCGTGGATAGGCTTATGGAAAGCATTTTGGGTAGCTATGTGGCTTTTAGCATTATCCTTTCTTTCTTTTATCGGGAAGAATGGGAGTGGTATCTGCTACTTATCAGTGGCGGCTTGTGGATTGGCTACTATTTGGGTAAGAAGTTTGTCAATGCCGCCGACTTACGCTACCTATTGAGTAGTATTTTGGCAATGTTTTCTATCCTTTTTATGGTGCAAATGCAGGGCGCGTTTTACGTCCATTTTTCGCTATTTATCACCATGAGCCTTTTGGTTTTGTACCAAAATTGGCGTTTGATAGCCGTTTTTGCAACTATTACAGGGCTTTATTCTGTTATTTGTTTTCTTTTGATAGTAGAATTAGACTATCAGGGGTTGCGTTATTACTTTTTAGATGTAGCCGATTGGGGCGACAAAGACCGCGCTTGGCTTTTGGGCTTTTTAGGCACGCTCATGGGGGCTTTGCAGTTTGCTTGTTGTGTCGTTTTTGCACGATATTTAGAAGCACAGACCGAAAAAAACGCTCAAAATCGCATTTATTTGTACGAACAGCTCAATATAGAAGACAACATCAAAATCGCCGAACAGATAGCCAAAGGCGACCTCTATCAGCAGTTTCAACCCAAAGAAAATGACGCAATCGGGGCAGCCTTGCTCGATATGCGCGACAATTTGCGGCAGTTTGTAGAAAAGGAAAGAGCCGTAAAGTGGCACAGCGACGGCATTGCCCTCATTAGCAGTGTTTCGGTCAGCAGTGATACCGTGGCAGAGTTGGTAGAAAAGGTTTTGAAAGAAACAATTAAATACTTGCACGCACAGCAGGGTTCGATTTTTCTTTTAGAAACGGACGAAAATACACAGGTGCGCTATCTCAAAACCGCCGCCACTTTTGCCTTTGGCACAGAGAGAATCTTGGATTCGGAAGTAGGATTGGGCGAAGGGCTTATCGGTCAGGTGGGGAAGACCTGCAAGACCGCCTATTTAGAACAAGTGCCTGACAATTATTTTTATATCAAATCGGGTTTAGGGCAAGCTCCCCCTAAAAGCCTGATAGTCATTCCTTTGCATCTAAAAGGGAGTCTGGTCGGCGTACTTGAAATTGCCTCGATGCACTACCTCAAAGATTTCGAAAAACACTTTTTAGAAGAAATTTCCGAGCGCATTGCGGCTACACTTTTGGCTTTGCGTGCCAAAACTGCCAACGAAATACTTTTGCGCGAAACGCAAGAATTTACCGAACAGCTACGCGCACAAGAAGAGGAGATGCGCCAAAATGTAGAAGAACTTTCTACTACCCAAGAAGAATTGGCGCGTCAGATGCAGCAGACCGAACTCATCAAAAATGAATTAGCCGCGCAGGTAGAAGCTCTCAATCAATCGGCTTTGGTCTTCGAAACAGATGCAACGGGGCGTATCGTTTTTGCGAATCCGAAGTTTGCCGAAACGCTCAAAATCAAACCCGACGAGGCGTTGGGTAAAAATTTGAGGGAGCTTTTTGGGCAGGCAACGGCACTTTTAGAAAATTGGGAAGTGGCGCGATTGGGGCAGGTGGCACAATGCACTTTCCAAGCCTCTAAGTCGGACGGGATAGACTTTTGGGCAAATGCGACTTTCGCACCCGTATTAGACGAGGACGAAAATACGCGCAAGGTTATCGTCATAGCTTTTGATGTTTCCCGACAGGTAAAACAAGACAAACGCCTCAAACGCCTTTTACAAGAAACCGAAAAGGCGCGAAATCGTGCCTCCCAAGCCAATAAAAATGCCAGCGAACAGCTACGCGCCATCAATGCCTCGATTGCGATGGCAGAATTTGACAAAGATGGCTATTTTGTATCGGTCAATCCCGTTTTTTGTAGCATCTTGGGCTATAATGCCAAAGAATTAGTAGGGGCTGACCACCACATTATCACGCCGCCACACATCATGGAAAGTCCCTTGTATAAAGAAGGCTGGCGCAGGCTCTCCGAAGGCGATTCGGTAGAGGGCGAGTTTCAAAGAGTGGCGAAAGATGGCACTAAAAAATACCTCAAAGGCTCTTATACGTCCGTTTTAGACGAAGAAGGAAAAGTAATCAAAGTCATTTTGCTTTGCTATGATGTAACCCCAATGATAGAGCAGGCAAAGGACATGGAAGAATTTGTTTCCCAAATGCAGGCGCAGGAAGAGGAAATGCGCGTAAGCATGGAAATGCTACAACAGATGCAGGAAGATTCGGAAGTAAAGGCACAAGAATTGGAAAAAAGCACCGACAAGATGCTTTCGCTGATGCACCTTTTGGATACTTCGCCTGCCATTATTGCGCGTTGTTACAATGATGAAAGTTATACCATGTTTCACGTCAATCAACGCGCAGAGGAAATTTTGGGCTATTCGAAAGCCGAAATCGAGGCGCGTGGTTTTGCCGATTTTATGCACCCCGAAGACATCCCCTTAGTCAATGAAGCCGTAGCAGACAAACTTGCCATAGGCGAACCCTACTACATCTCTTATCGCCTTCTTCCTAAAAATGGGCAGCCCAAATGGGTATGGGAGCATGGGCGTTCCATTACTTACGAAGGAAAATCTTTTATAGATTTCTTTATCTTTGATATTTCCTACCTCGAACGCGATGAGGTAGAGGAAATTAGGCTCAAAAAAGACACCAAAACGGAATCTTAATAGGGTTAAAAACAAACTGTTTTCTATACCACTTTCCAACCCTCCCACTTTCAAAAGCGGCAATTCAGCATCAATTCCTAACTTTTTGGCAAATATGCAAACAAGACCCAATCCATTTTTTATCCTCTTGAGCCTTTTGGCTCTTTTTGCCTGCCCTACCCTTTGGGCGCAAAAAGACGAAAATCCTGCGCCGCCTGCCGAATTTAGGCAGCATTTACCCGAAGTTACGCCCATTCCCAAAGGCAGAATCAACTGTTTGGCGGTAGATAAGCACAATACCAAATGGATAGGCACAGAAAATGGCTTTGTGGCTTTTTATGCCGATAGCACTTGGCGCACCTTCGAAAACCCCAATACCTTTGATACGCTTATTCACAAGGTTAGCTCGATTGCGATTGCGCCTAACGGCAATATTTGGTTGGGTTCGTATTCAAATGACATTGTCAGTGTGGTACAATTAGATAGTTATGGCGAGTATGTTTCGCACGTAGAAATTCCCACTTTTAGCAATCGCAATTTTTATATCAAAGCCGTTTCGGTAGATAAACAAGGCGGCGTTTGGGTTGCGACACAAGAAGGAGGGTTGTGGCAAATCGCCAAAAATGGCAAAAAGACCCTTTACGACCAAAAATTTGATGAAAATATTTATACCGACGAATTTAACGCCGTCTATGCTGCCCCAAACGGCGAAATTTGGGTAGGCACAAGCAAGGGCATGTTCACCATTCAGAACGGCAAGATGAAGGATACCTATGATGTTGTATCGGGTTATGGCGAGGATAATATTATCTCGATTGAAGCCGACGAAAAGGGAAACGTCTGCGTTACGGCAGTGGATAGAAAGGGAAAGCAATATTTTGCCTGTAATCAGCAGATGTATCGCATGGCAAAGCGCATTACCCGCGCCAGCGACTTCCGCTTTAATGATGTCTTAGTCTTGGCAAGCGGCGATATTTGGGTAGCAGGAAAGGGCATGGCTCTTTCGCGAGGCGGCGAATGGTTTTTTTATGATGAGAACAATTCCGACCTAAAAGCCAAAAGTGCCACTGCCGTAGCCATCGATAGCGATAGCACCCTTTGGATAGGAACAGCCGTAGAGGGGCTTTTTCAGATGAAATTCAAAAAAGAAGAGCCGATATTGGCACAAAACAACGAAGAAGACCCCAAAAAAGAGGAGGTTTTTGTACTCGAAGAAAAAGTGGAAACTACCGAAATCGAGGTCAAGCCCCTCGAAACTTTTGCGCCCGAAGTAAAGACGGTTAAGATGAAGGAAACGGTCATGGCGAAGGGTAGCACTGTTACGCTCAATGAAATCAGTTTTCAAACCAAAAGCTACGCCCTTTTACAGACGGCAGGTTTAGACGATTTGGCAGTTTTTCTAAAAGAAAACCCCAAAGTACGCATCGAGCTTTCGGGACATACCGACCGCGATTTGCCGCGCTCACACCCACAATACGAAAAGGTGCGGCAGCTACAATTAGAACTTTCGCAAAAGCGCGTCCAGACCGTAGTAGATTATTTGGTAGGAAAAGGAATTGCGCCTGAAAGAATCGTAAGTAAGGCGTATGGCGGCAGCAAGCCCTTAGTGGCAGGCAATTCTGAAAAAAATAGGCGGGTAGAAATGAAAATCTTGGAGGTAGAATAAAACTTCGTTTTTGCAGCGAAAATACTATCTTTGCGTTTAGGTTTGAAGTCTTAACTTTTCCTTCCTTTCGCGCCCATGACTATTTCGGCAAATCCGCTTCTGCATATTTTTCAAAAAAGCAACTTTTCTTTTTTTCAAATCCTCGTACTACTATGGTTTTTGGGCTGTTCTCAAAGCAGCCTTTGGGCGCAACTTGGGGGGCGCAGTAGCTTCTCTTTCCTCAATATGCCCCTGCACACGCGCACTACTGCCTTGGGCGGAGTCAATGTCAGTTCGCAAGATAGTGAAGTAGGCGTACTTCTGCACAATCCTGCCCTTCTTTCAAAAGAGGTTGCCAATCAGTTTGCCCTCAACTATTACGGTTTTCAGGGAGGCATCAATCAGACTACCCTTGTTTATGCGCACAATTCCAACAAAATAGGGCTTTGGGGCGTTTCGCTGCAATACCTAAACTATGGAAAAATAGCAGGCTTTGATGCTTTGGGAAACCCTACTAACGATTTTTCTGCCGCCGATTTTGCCTTATCCGTTCATAAATCGCATCAAATAGATAACTACCAACTTGGCGCAACCTTCAAATGGGCAGGCTCACGTATTGATAATTTTTCCGCAGGGGGCTTTTTTCTCGATATAGCAGGTACGCTTTTGCACCCCGAAAAAGATTTAAAGGTAGGCTTGGTTTTGAAAAATATTGGATTTTTATACCAAAACTACACATCAAGCAGCACCTTCACGCCACCTTTTGATGCACAGTTGGGCGTTTCCTACAAACCCGAAAAAATGCCTGTCCGCTTTTCACTTACCCTGCACAATTTCAGAAATAATGTCGTCTATAACGACCCTACACGCAATACCCAATTAGACCCCAACGGCATAGAAATTCCCGTAGATACGCGCACAGGTGATAAGATTTTGCGCCGCTTCGTCTTGGGGGCGGAATTTATTTTGCACAAAAATTTTAATTTGCGCTTTGGCTACAATTTTTTGCGTAGGCGCGAAATGATAGTGGCAGCACGTCCAGCTATGGTTGGTTTTTCCTTTGGTATGCGTTTGCGCGTCCGAAATTTAGATTTTGCCTACTCGCGCTCGCTTTTGCACGTAGCAGGAGGGGCAAATCAGATTTCGCTTACTTTTGATGCTAAAAAACTCTTTAAAAAACAAAAAGTAAGTTCGCAAGACTAACCGTGCGATTTTTTGTTTATCTTGCACCCAATTTGCTGCTCAAAAGCCTTTTTTGGGCGGTATGATTTGAAAATGACCTAACTCTTTTCTTTTGCTCCTCATGGACGAACTAAAATCTCAAGCCAAACTCGTATTGGCACTCTTTGGCGCAGCAACCTTGGCTAATTTGTTTTCTAAATATGCCAAACTCTTCTGGCTCGAACAAGTGAGCAAGCCTTTGCTTATGCCCTTGCTTATGATTTTCTTTTTTGTACAAATCGACAACAAAAAGAATCCTACTTTTCGCCTAACGCTGGCTGCCCTTTTTTGTGCTTGGGTAGGCGATGCCGCACTTTTATACGATAAGACTAATTCGCTTTTCTTTCTGGCGGGCTTGTCGGCTTTTTTGGTGGCGCATCTGATTTATATTTTTATTTTTCGCAGTTCGGTGGTTAGTCCGTCAGGGCGCACTTGGAGTCAGATAGGATTAGACGCTTTCCCTTTTGTGGCGAGCGGCGCAATTTTATACGGCTACTTATACACATGGCTAAGTTTTGAAATGAAAATCGCCGTTTTTGTGTATGCTGCCGTTATTGTCTTGATGGTCTATATGGCGTTGCAACGCACAGGGCAGGTTTCTTCGCAAAGTGCCAAATGGGTCTATTATGGGGCATTTTTCTTTATTATCTCCGATGGCTGTTTGGCTTTGGATACTTTCGTTTATGGCATCAATATTCCCTATGCAGGTGTAGTTGTGATGCTTACCTATTTGATAGCGCAGTTTTCTATCGTAAGAGGGCTGATATTGGAAATAGAAGAAAGAAGTTAGACGCTTTTTTTCTGATTTGATAAAGAAAGTCCTTTGCCGTTTTGTTCGTTATGATGCTATTTGAGCGGATTCTCATTTGCCAGAAAGTCTAAATTTTGTTTTTTCATGGAAATGTTTTTTTCTTCGGAAAACCGTTCCGCGCCTATTGGCGTTTTCGATAGCGGCATTGGTGGCATGACGGTTGCTAAGGCGATATCGGAATTATTGCCCCAAGAGCGGCTCATTTATTTTGGCGATACTGCCCATCTGCCTTATGGCGAAAAATCAACAGCCGCATTGCAGGCTTATGTGATTAAATCCATAGATTTTTTGCTCTCACATGGCTGCAAGGTGATTGTCATTGCTTGTAATTCGGCTTCGGCGGCGGCGGCGGAATTGGCGCGTGCCTACACAGGCTCACGTGCAAAGGTCATCGATGTCATTACGCCTATGGTCGAGTGGGTGGCAAAGGCTTTTCCCAATCGCGAGGTAGGACTTATTGGCACAAGGCAGACAGTTCATTCGCAGGTCTATCAAAGGCAAATTGCGCAAAAGCAGGCAGGCATCGCGCTTCATGCCTTAGCAACGCCCCTTTTGGCAAGCCTAATAGAGGAAGGTTTTTTCAATGACCAAGTAAGTAAGGAAGTTGTGAAAAGCTACCTTTCCGACCCTATCTTAGCACCTATCCAAGCCCTGATTTTAGCCTGCACCCACTATCCGCTTATCAAAAATGACATCGCCGCTTTTTTTGAAAAACAAGGGCGGGAGGTAGTCTTGATAGATGGCTCTATGATTGTGGCAGAAAGTTTGAAAGCCTATCTGACCGAAGAAGCACTTTTGAGCAGTGAGAAAACGGAAGCAGACGCTTTCTATGTGTCTGATTTTACACAATCTTTTCAGGCTACTACCCAAATTTTCTTTGGAAAAGAGGTCAAATTGGCTTTGTTCCGCCTATGGGAGTGAGTAAAAAATATTGCGTAACCTGTGCGCCCCCCTGCAAACGGGGCAGCCATTCGCTTTGGCTTACGTTTTTTTGGGCTTCTTTAAAAAGAAAACCATCGAGGCTTAGTTCTAAAAAGGCTTCTTGGTCTTGGTTGTAAAAAAGGCGCACTTTAAGATAGTGAAAAGGGTCTTGTGGCTGCTGCAAAACGCGCTCTAAGGTAGGAAGCAAGACTTTAAAAAAGGCAAAATCGGACAAAGGTGTGCTTTTGGGTGCAATCTTTTCACCGTCGGCATTTTGAGAAGAATCGTATTGGGCAGGCAAAGCCCAAACCTCCCAATGCGTCCATTTTTGAGAAGACATAGGCACAAGGTCGCCCCCATTTAATAGCTCCCAAAAGGCAAAAAGGGTGCTAAACCAGCGGCTCAAAATTTCTTCTATCGCCTCGGTGAGCGAAGGGGCAGTGGCGGAAAATCTATCGCTTAGGCTGTATTTTTCTACGCCCCAAGTCAGGATAATTTCAAGTGCGATATGAATATCAGCCTCTTGGTGCAAAAAATAAGGCAGGCGGATTTCTACCTCGAAGGCTTGTTGGCTAAATTGAAACGCCTCCACAAAGGCATTTTCTCTAAGCGTGCAAATATAGTCGCGCGTTTCGAGATTTTCTTTTAGCATTTTTAGCGTGTAGGCACGAAGGGCAGTCTGCTCTTCGGCTTCTTTTTCGAAATAGCGTTCATGTGGCTTTTTCTGAATCTGACGAAAAAGATTGAGCAAGTAGTGTATCATAGAAAGAAGGAGTCAGGATAAAGAAGGTAGCAAGATTTTACCCAAAAATAAAGATACGAAAAAATAGGCTTTCGCCCTGCCTGCCTGACAAGATTGCAGTTTTACAATCGCCTTTTTAGCCGTAGAAGTCAAAGATTGACAAAAAGGCAGGTTTAAACCTTTCCTCACGATTTGGCAATCTCTTTGCCCACTCGCTCCTACCAAAAAGGGTAGTGATGTTAAATTCTAAAAATCAAGTGCAAATGTAGGAACAAGGCATTGCCTTGTCCGCAGTGAGATTGAAATAAAAAAGGGCTTTCAGACCTAAAAAAGGTTTGTCCCAAATTTTATTTCGTTTCTAATTTGACAAAACAAGGTTTTTCGCAGAGCTTAACATTACTACCCAAAGGGGTAGCACAAGCAGGCTTGTCAAAATTACTTTTTTTTCGGTAACATAGCACGCCTATTTTGCGTTTTGACAAAAAAAAGCTATCTTGTAAGCAGCTATCCAAACCACCTCTAAACCTTTTAATTTTTATTACCTCCAAACTCGCCGCCCCAACACCTGCGGCTTTAAAACGGACTTCTATGGAAGCAAAATTTTCGAATAGAGTGAAAGAAGTAATTTCACTAAGCCGTGAAGAAGCTTTGCGGCTCGGACACGACTATATAGGCGCAGAACATCTACTCTTGGCGATGATTCGTGAAGGCGAGGGCTTGGCAGTTATGGTCTTAAAGAAAATGGGCATTTCGCTCGAAGACTTGAAAGCCGAAGTAGAACGTGCCACCGCTGGCACTGCCAACTTCAACATTCGCAACCTGACCAATCTCCCCCTAACACGCCAAACAGAGCGCGTTCTGAAAATCACATACATCGAGGCGCGTTACTTCAAAGCGCAGCTTATCGGTACTGAACACCTTTTGCTCTCTATTTTGCGCGACCCTGAAAATATCGCGACCCAAATCTTGGAAAAGGCGGGAGTGAGTTATGACAAGGTCAAAGACCTGCTCGAATATCACCACACTACCGAAGAGCAACTTCCACAAGCCAGCCGCGACGCTGACGACGACGAAGACGAAAATAGCCGCATCTTTGGCGGCGGCGCAGGCAGAAGCGAACCTGCAAAATCGTCGGAAAAATCGCGCACCCCTGTTTTAGACAACTTCGGACGCGACCTAACCAAACTTGCCGAAGACGACAAACTCGACCCTATTATCGGCAGAGAAAAGGAAATCGAGCGCGTGGCACAGATTCTTTCGCGCCGCAAAAAGAACAATCCTATTCTTATCGGCGAACCGGGAGTCGGCAAGACTGCCATTGCCGAAGGTTTGGCTTTGCGTATTGTACAGAAAAAAGTGTCGCGTGTCCTTTTTGGAAAGCGCGTCGTTACCCTCGATTTGGCTTCCTTAGTGGCAGGCACAAAGTATAGAGGGCAATTTGAAGAGCGCATGAAGGCAGTGATGAACGAATTAGAAAAAAATTCGGATATTATTCTCTTTATAGATGAACTCCACACTATCGTAGGTGCAGGAGGCGCGTCAGGTTCGCTTGATGCTTCCAATATGTTCAAACCTGCCTTAGCACGTGGCGAAATCCAATGCATCGGTGCGACTACCTTAGATGAGTACCGCCAATACATAGAAAAAGATGGGGCTTTGGCAAGACGTTTCCAAATGGTAATGGTAGAGCCTACCTCGCCCGAAGAAACCGTACAAATCCTGCACAACATCAAGGATAAGTACGAAGGGCATCACCACGTTACCTATGACGAAGAAGCCATTAAAGCCTGCGTTGCCCTTTCTGAACGTTATATCACCGACCGCTTCCTGCCCGATAAAGCCATTGACGTTTTAGACGAAGCAGGCGCAAGGGTGCATATCAATAACATTCATGTCCCCGAAGAGATTGTAGATTTGGAAGCACAAATCGAGGACGTGAAAAAGGAGAAAAATCAGGTCGTCAAGAGTCAGAAATACGAAGAAGCCGCACAGCTTCGCGACAAGGAAAAAAGGCTCATCGAAAAATTGGAACGTGCCAAACACAAGTGGGAACACGACACCCGCAAGATGACCTATCCCGTAACCGAAGACGACATCAGTTCGGTCATTGCTATGATGACAGGCATACCCGTTAAGCGTATTGCACAAAGCGAGGGGCAAAAACTTCTCAATATGGGCGAACTGCTCAAAGGGAAGGTTATCGGACAAGACAACGCCGTTTTGAAGTTGGTCAAAGCCATTCAAAGGACGCGCGTAGGGCTGAAAGACCCCAAAAAGCCTATCGGTTCGTTTATGTTCTTAGGTCCCACAGGGGTAGGCAAAACCGAGCTTGCCAAAGTTTTAGCTACTTACCTTTTCGATAGGGAAGATGCCCTTGTGCGCATTGACATGTCCGAATACATGGAAAAATTTTCCGTTTCGCGCTTAGTAGGTGCGCCTCCGGGATACGTAGGCTATGAAGAGGGCGGACAGCTTACCGAAAAAATCCGTCGCAAGCCCTATTCTGTCGTGCTTTTAGATGAGATTGAGAAGGCGCACCCTGATGTCTTCAATATCTTGTTGCAAGTTTTAGATGACGGTATCCTTACAGACGGTTTGGGTAGGCGCGTAGATTTTCGCAACACCATCATCATCATGACCTCCAATATCGGCGTGCGTCAGCTCAAAGATTTTGGAACAGGTATCGGCTTTGGCTCTACTGCCAATACCGAACAGCTCGATGATGCCATGAAAGATACCATTCAGAAGGCACTCAAAAAAGCCTTTTCGCCCGAATTTCTCAATCGCTTAGATGATGTCATTGTCTTCAATTCTTTGGAAAGAACGCATTTGCACAAAATCATCGACATTTCCTTAGATAAACTCTTTGGCAGAATCAAATCGCTTGGCTATGAGGTCAAACTTACCGATTCGGCGAAGGACTTTTTAGCAGAAAAAGGATATGACCCGCAATATGGCGCACGTCCGCTCAATAGAGCCATTCAAAAGTACCTCGAAGACCCTGTGGCAGAGGAACTTTTAAAGGGTGAGATTGCCGAAGGCGATACCATCTATGCCGACCATGAGGCAGGCACAGAGGAACTCAAAGTTCGGATTCAGAAAAAATCCGAAGAAAAAGAAGCCTAATTGTGTAAAGTTTCAAACAAACAAAACCCTAAGTGTCCGCAAGACGCTTAGGGTTTTTTCTTAGGTTATCTATTTTATGAAACGCCGCTTTTTATAGGTATGATTTGATAATTTCCTCTGCCTTATTGAGGTAAGATTTTCCAAAAAGATTGGCATGCACCAAAAGCGGGTACAGTTGGTAGAGGGCTTTGCGCTCCTCGAAGCCTGCCAAAAGTGGATAAGTAGCCTGATATGCCTGATAAAATGATTTTTCAAAGCCGCCAAAAAGATAAGTAAAGGCAAGTTCTATTTCTCTATTTCCGTAATAAACGGCAGGGTCTATCAAGGCAGGTTCGCCTTCCTTATTTGAAACGACATTGCCGCTCCAAAGGTCGCCATGGAGCAGAGCCGACTTTTCCTGTGGCAGCAGTTGGGGCAATTTTTCGTATAATTTTTCGGCTTTTTCTACCCATTTCCTATCAATCATGCCCTTGTAAAATGCCAATCCAATTTGAGGGCGCAATCTTTTTTCTATAAAAAAATCTATCCAGTTGTCATAAAAATCATTTTTTTGTACCAAAGAGCCGATAAAGTTATCGAAGTGCAAGCCATATTTGGGGTGTGTCTGTTGGTGCAAAAGGGCAACTTGTTCGCCTAAGATTTTAGAAAAACTATCTTTTCGGAATGTATTATTTAGATTTTCTAAGAGCAAATACGATTTTTGGTCTATTTTACCATACGCCAAAACCTGCGGAATGAGAATTGTATCGGCATCGGCTAAAAGTTCTAATCCTTGCGCTTCGGCTTGGAAAAAGGTTTCGTCTTGGCTATCGTTCCATTTGAGAAAAAAGTTGCCTTCTTTGGTTTCAAGCAGCACTGCATTATTGATGCAGCCCCCTCCTAAGGGTTGAAATTTGAGAATCGGGACGTTCTTTCCAAAAGCAGAGAAGAGAATTGCCTCGAAAAAAGCCTCGTAATCGTCGGCGGGGAACGCCATAAAATCTTGGTTGTGAAGGAAGTATGCCATAGGAAAAACGTTTGTAATAAAGAGGGGAAGGGTGCTTAGTCGGGAAAATGGGTCTGTTGCAGGTGGTTGAAAAAGCCTTGTGTGGCACGTGTCAGAATTTGGAAAACGGCTTCGAAGCCTTCTTCGCCGCCGTAGTAAGGGTCGGGAACTGCACTTTCGGCAGGCTCACCGAAGGGGCGCAGGAGTGCGATTTGGGCTTTTATAGGGGCTTGGTGTTGCTTTTGGGCGGCTTGTGCTTGGTGCAAGACCATCTTATGTACGGCATTATCTGCCGTAAGGATATAATCAAAATCATAAAAATCTGCAAAACTAATCTGACGCGCTCGGCTGGGCAGATGTACTTGATGAGCCGCAGCGTTGCGCAACGTGCGGGCATCGGCGGGCTGCCCGATATGATAGGCACTTGTGCCTGCCGAATCCACGCCTACTTGTTGGCTATAGCCTTTTTCTGCAAGCAATTTGAGGAGCAGCCCTTCGGCTAAGGGCGAGCGGCAGATGTTGCCCAAACAAACAAAGAGAACGCGAATCATAGACATTTTGGGGAAAGAAGGCTTTTCAGAAATAGCGAAAGGCTTGGGTGCAGTCAATCACCGACATAGCGTATAATTCGCTTCTTTTTTTCAAGTTTTCGTCCGCAAAGCTACACAAAAAAACAAGATTTCGCAAGACCTTACATAAAATTACGCTTAAAATTTGTGCTACTTTCATCTTTTTGTCGCAAAATTAAAAAACTTTTAAACCACGCTTCACCTTTAATTCTAAATTTTTGGGCGGCATAGCTTTTCATGGCTTATTTTGAGCGCAATAAAACGCCGAACTACAAATCTTTCAATCTGGCGAGCCAAAGGGGGCGGTTTTTTAGGTATCTTAAAAAAAGACAAAAAACTTACACAAGAGCTTTTTGTATAAAAAATGAGCAAGCAGGGTAAACAAAATGAGAGGTAGGTAGGCGAAATTCACAATCTTCAACCTCTATCTCTATTTAAAAAAAATAATGCTAAGGTGAAAAAAGTTGCAATTTGTGTGAGTTTTCTGTATATTTGGGGGATTGTGTTACTAAACATAAAATTAGTAAAGGCAACCTTGTTTTGGTATAAGTATAATTTTTTAACTTTAAAAATGGCACTATGTTAATGATTGGTATTTCTACTGAACAAAATACAACCAACTTGATTCCAGCTATTCAATGCGGAGTAAGTGAGTTTTTAATCATAGAAACTTCTTATGCTAATAGCCAAAAATGGGCAGATGGTTTTAAGGAAGTGCTTGAAAAGCGACAAATCCACTGCGATAAAATTATCCTTAACTCAAATGAAGATAGTGACATCATTGCTATAAGTGAAAAAATTAAAACTAAAATTAAAGACAAAGAAAGTTGTATTTGGAATGTTGGAGGTGGACAAAAGCCGCAACAATTTGCCATTTGGCAGGTGTTTCAAGAAAGAAAAAATAAAGATAAAATTTGTTATGCAAATCCTGCGACGAAAAATTTAGAATGGTGGGAATACAAAGAGGAAAAACTAAAAAATAGGCTTGAATCTATTGATGTAATTCTTACGGCAGCAGAAATCTTGAAAACATTTGGTTATGTTATTAAAGAAAATGCTAAAACCGAACTGATTTATAAAAAAGGACAAGCTACTATAATATTAAAAAAAGAGATTAAAGATTTATTAAAATATGATGAATTTAGAGAGTTTTTATTTAGATTGCCTGCACAAAATTTTGAGCAAATAGATGAAGATTTGAAATATAATATAAACGAAATTAAAAATATATTGCAAAATAAGTCAGAAAATATTATATCTTATATTAAGTCAAAAATTCTATATTTTCCAGATAAAAATAATGTAGATAGTTTTTCAAGATATTTAAAAAATAGTATTTTTCTTAAAAAAGAAAAAGATAAAATTATAAAAGGAGAATTTTTTAATATTATTAGAGGTGAAATAGCTCCTGTTTCTGTTCCAATCGATAATAAAGAGTTAAAAAATAAATTAAATATAAATAAACTTAATGTATCAAAAGATACACTAAAAAATATTTCAAATTTTGATAGAACAGCGTTCTATTTTGAGCAAATTATAGTTCAAAGAATTAAACAATTATTAGATACTACTGAACACAAAGTTATCGAGGCTTACGCCAATTTAGAAATTGCTAAACAAACGAATCAAGGTGAGCAAGCCGCCGAATATGATGTTTTTTGTGTTACGAATAGAGGAACTTTGTTTGCTTTTGATGCCAAAACATTTGATTTTGAGAAAAAAGATTCTGATGCACGTTTACATAATCTTTCACAAGCAGGCGGTAGGTATGTGAATTTCTATCCAGTCATTCCTTATGATTTGAAAGACGTAAATAAAGACTTCTTTCCGAAGAAACTTAAAGAACTTCCCGAAAAACTTACTAAAAGGGGGATTAAATTTTATGTAGTTGCCGACAATGAAAATGATAATTTCAAAATAGTTCAAAACAATAATATAATTGAAAGAAGTGAAGGAAATCAGGCTATTGAATGTAAAATCTTAAATGAAAATGCTTTAAAATCTTAAAGCCCATGCGCCTACATTACCCCCACAAAAAAAACGAAACTGAAATATACAATCAAATTCCTGAAACTGAATTTGTAAAGCAGAATGATGAAATAAGTCCAAACAAATTGATTTTTGGTGAAAACTTGCTGGTGCTTAAAAATTTGGTAGAAAAGCAAAATTTTGTAGGTAAAATTGACCTTATTTATATCGACCCGCCCTTTGCTACCAACAACACCTTTACCTTTTCCGACGAAAGAACAAGCACGATAAGCAACGAAAAAAAGGGCAAGGTTGCTTATTCAGATAAATTGCAAGGGGGAGCGTTTTTAGAGTTTTTGCGTGAAAGATTGGTTTTGCTCAAAATGCTTTTATCAGAACAAGGTTCAATTTATTTACATATTGATTACAAAATTGGGCATTATGTCAAGATTTTGATGGACGAAATTTTTGGCATGGAAAATTTTAGAAACGACATTACACGCATAAAATGCAATCCTAAAAATTTTGCAAGAAAAGGTTATGGAAATATTAAGGATATGATTTTATTTTATTCAAAAGGTGAAAATCCAATTTGGAATGAACCTAAAATGCCCTACACCGAAGAAGATAAAATTAAACTTTTTCCTAAAATAGATAAAAACGGCAGAAGATACACCACAATCCCTTTGCATGCCCCAGGCGAAACGCAAAACGGCAATACTTCGCAGCCCTTTAAGGGCATATTGCCCCCAAAAGGCAGGCATTGGCGAACAGAGGTAGCCACCTTAGAACTTTGGGACAAAGAAGGGCTAATTGAGTGGTCGGATAAGGGCAATCCGCGCAAAAAAATTTATTTAGACGAGCAAGAAGGAAAACGGGTGCAAGATATTTGGGAAATGAAAGACCCACCATACCCTCAATATCCCACAGAAAAAAATGCAGAGGTGTTGGATTTAATTATCAAAACTTCTTCAAATTCAGGCAGTTATGTGTTAGACTGTTTTTGTGGTTCGGGAACAACTTTGAAGTCCGCACAGCTTTTAGGCAGACATTGGATAGGCATAGACCAATCCGAGCAAGCCATCAAGATAAGCAGCGAAAAAGTAGAAAGCCTTGCAGGAGATATATTTGCACCTAAGCCAACTTACGAAAAAATACGCTGTAAAAAAGAAAAAACGACGCAATGGGGGCATTAAAAACAAGTTAGGCAGGCTTTTTTCTTGAATAGTTATACTTTTTCTTGGCTTTTGTGCGTATGAAAAAAAAGGTGCGCCAAATTTGCTTTGTCCAAAGGCGTTTTGGTTGCGGTATCTGTTATTATTCCTGAAAATATTTAAAAAATATCTCACATGCGAAAAAGAAAAATAATCGTATTCGTATTTCATTTTTTTTGTCTTAGTGTCGGATTAGGCTTTTGGCAGGGCGTATCGGCGCAGCAGCCCCTACAAATGTGGTGGCAAAATTTGGACTCTATTTGGCAAAATGTCTTTATACGCACGCAAAAATGGGAGGGACAACCGTCGGCACAACAGTTACAGGCTTTGGCTTTGCTGAACGAACTCGATATTTCGGGTACGAAAGATGCCTACAATGATTCTATTTTAGATTTAGAACCATTAAGAATTTTGTCTAAATTAGAAGTTTTAAATTGTTCTTATACGCCTATTAGCAACCTTGCGCCTCTTGCAGATATGCCTGCTTTGCGTATTCTAAGGGCTGAAAAAACGCTGGTTTCCGACCTAAGCCCCCTGACTGCCTGCCCCAATCTGACCGAAATTTGGGTACAAAAATGTATCGGTATTAAAAATTTGCCACAAAATTTGAAAAAAATTAGCAAATTAGAAAAGCTATCTATTTCAGGCACAGGCATCACCGACTTAAAGCCTTTGGCGGAGAGCAAAAATCTCAAACGCCTTTATATCGCCTACACGCTGATTTCCGACCTAAGTCCGCTTTCAAATCTGACCCAATTAGAGCGAATTAGTTTTATCATGACTCCTATTTCTGATATAAAACCGCTTGTGAATTTAGACAAACTCACTTCTATTTTGGCTTGGCGCACCAACATAGAAGACCTCACTCCGCTGCAAAACCTGACAAATTTAGACGAACTTTATATCGGTTGGACAAAAGTAGAAAGCCTGCTGCCGCTGCAAAATCTCAAAAAATTGCGCCTACTTTCCTGCAATGATACAAAAATTGTAGATATCAGTCCTTTGAAAAATTTGACTAATTTAAAGGAGCTTTATTTGCAAGATACAAAAGTAGAAAATCTTGCGCCACTGCAAAATCTGGTAGCCTTAGAGATTCTTACTTTGGATAGAATTACGGCAGAGCCAAAGTCTGCCTTGTCGGATTTGGTACAACTCAAAACGCTTAGTTTGGGTAGTACCAACGTTCAAAGTTTAGATTTTATACAAAAACTTGTGCTTTTAGAAACGCTTAATATAGAAGCAAATCCGATTACCAGCCTTGCGCCTTTGGCGGATAAGAAAAATTTAAAGGAATTGCGAATCGGACAAACGCAGGTAACGACTTTGAAGCCGCTGCAAAATCTTACCCAAATAGAAAAATTAGAGTGCCAAGATACGCCTCTTACTGATTTGGAAGGGCTTGAAAATAAGCCCAATTTGAGCTACCTCAATGCGCGAAATACGCAGGTGGCGCAGGTAGAGATTTTGGCACAGGCGCGCAATCTTTCCTATTTAGACCTCGCTTATACGCAGATTAAAAATTTAGATGCCTTAAAAGTGCTAAAAAAATTGAACAAAGTTTATATCTTTCGCACGCCGCTACACGACCATATTTCCGAACAGTATGACGTGTCGGGCGAAGGCGAATTTGAGGTAAATGAATAAAAAACTATTTCCAACTTTGCCAATTTTTATGAAAAGTCCTCGTCCTTGCGTATGCTTGCAAAGGCGAGGGTTTTTGTTTTTTTCCATTTTTGCAGCAAGAAAATTTAAAAATTTAGAAACAAAGCAAAAAGGGTTTGGCGAATTTTTAAAATTTTTCTAAGTTAAATTTTGTTAAAATGATTCAAAAAATTGCAAAATAGCGTTTTGTTTTTTATCTTCCCAATGCCTTATGAATCAGAAATCTAAGGCTGTTTAGTCTGACTGTGGTTTTTTCTGCTCTTTTCCACTTGCAAAAAAAAAGATAGCGAAAATCTGACTGAAACATTAAAAATAAAAAAATGGAATTCAAACTAAAAATTTTATAGATAGTCCAAATATCACTATTTCTGACTTTCTGTGTATCTGCCTACCTTTTCCTTTCGTGGAAAGAAACCGTAATAGTTGCTGCTATTAGCTTTTTTATGGGCGTTGTTACAACGATAAAAGCCTTAAATGCACCCCACCCCAAACCCCCAGTAATGTTAAGTTCTGTAAAAAGCCTTGTTTGGTCAAATTAGAAACGAAACAAAATTTGGACAGAACCCTTTTTTAGGTCTGAAAGCCCTTTTTTATTTCAATCTCACTGCGGACAAGGCAATGCCTTGTCCCTACATTTGAATCTAATTTTTAGAATTTAACATCACTGCCCAAACCCCGCCCCCATAGGGCGGGGCTTTTTTATCATAAAGTATCTTTGCTTTGTTATGCAAAATATTGAAAATTAGTTTGATTTTCGAACCCTCCCCTATGGGGGGAGGGCAGGGTGGGGGTTCAGCAGGTTTGCACCAAGCACAAAACCCAGATTTTTAACTTTCTGACCGTTGTAACAACGCCTTTTTTATGGTTATCCCTTCCGCTTTTAGTTTTTTTATATTTGAAAAATATTTTAAGAATAAATGATATTTTTCAAATCCTTATAAGGTTTTTGGCAGTACATCTTGACAAAAAAATAAAGTCCGTCGGATAGGATTATAGCCTACTGACGGACTTTCTGCCTTTTTGAGTTTTTATTTGGGCAGCATATTTTTGAAGGTTTGATAGTTTTTGCTGCTCAATTTGGTGCTGCACTTCATGGCGGCGGCTTTTTGGTTGATGTCGGCTACGCGGTTAGTGGGGCTTGGGTGCGTGCTTAAAAATTCGGGTACGCCTGCGCCCTGCCCTTGTGAGAGGAGTTTTTGGAAAAAACCTGCCGCCCCATTGGATTGGTATTCGGTGGCACAGAGGTAGATGACCGAATAATCGTCTGCTTCCTTTTCGGCTTCGCGTCCGTATTTGAGTCCGATAAGCCCTTGTGCAATTTGTGTCATCATGCCTTGTTTTTCTTTGCCCAAGACGACATCGAGTAGGGTCTGGATACCGTAGGTGCGTGTCATTTGTCGGGTAGAATGGCGGCGGTCGGCGTGTGCAATTTCGTGTCCCATTACGCCTGCAAGCTGGTCTTCGTTGTCTAAAAACTTAATGATGCCTGTATAGACGTAGATGTATCCGCCCGGGGTGCAAAAGGCGTTTAGGGTCTTGTCGTCGTGTATGATTTTGACCTGCCATTGGAAATCGTTTCGGTGCTTTACTTTGCCCGAATTGAGGATTTTATTGGTGATACCGCGCAGGTATTGGTAGGCTTGGGGATAGTCTTTTTCGCTCAAAATTTTGTAGTCGGGGCTGCTTTCTATTTCGGCAGCTACTTTTGCACCGAGTTTTTTATCGTCCTCGACGGTGAAAAGGTTAAACTGATTTTCGCCTGCTGTTGCTACCTTACAAGCGGTTTGCTCGAAGGTAAAAGTAAGGGCGATAAGAAGAAGAAGGAAATAAGCTCTTATTTTTTGCATTAGAATTGAAATTAGTGATAGGTAAATGATAGAAAAACGACGAAATTGCCTTTAAATCGCCTTTGTTGCGCCTCTTTGGGCTTTACAATGCCCTGCACAAGGCAAAGGAAAGATAGGGCTTTTTCTGGTTGGGTAGCTCCTACAATTTCGCAAAGATTGTCCCAAAATGGTGCTGCCGTCTTTTTTTGCATCTTTTTTTATGTTACTTTTGCAAAAAAGCAAGCCTTTATCAAACAAAACTCACCGCTTACGAGTAATAAGCGCGACCCTATTTTCTTTCCATTCTTTCTCTTTCCTCTTTACTTTATATGAACGAAGGATTTTCTCCCGCAGCCATCAAACAATTACGCGAAAAATGCCAACAAGAAGGCAGGCAGTTTGTCCTCAATCCAGACATGGAGCGCACGCCCGAATCGGTAGGGGTCTATTTTGTAGGCGAGTATCAGGGCAATCCCGTTATTTTTGATGCCTGCATTTATACCCTGCGCCTTCAATATGAAATGGATATCTACGAGGCTGCCGAACAGCGCGTTGCCGATGCCTTTCCTGCCTTTAATTTAGAAAAAGATGCCGATAGCAATCCCGAAGCGATGGATTATTTCAACGAAATGCTCGAAACCCTGCAAGAGGAAGGCACTATCCGCGTGAGCGAATTTATCGAGTTAGACGATTCCCTTTCCTATGGCGTAGGCTTAGATGCCTGCCTCAATGTGCGCGAATGTACCGACGAGGTCATTGAGCGTTTCATCAAAAATTTCAACCTTAGCAATTTAAAATTAGACCCCAAGTCTTACGCCTTCGAGCTTACCAACGACTAAATCAATAGTTAAACCAACGGCTCATCTGTTCTTATTCATAGAAAAAGTGGTTTGCAACTGCCCAAAGGCACAAACCAAACGCTGTTTTCTTTCAGCCCTACGAAAAATAGCGATAGCCCCAAACTTGCCAAATTATCCCAAGCGTCTAAGCGCGAATTGGGAAGGCAGCGTTTGGGGTCTTTTTTTGTAATTGAAAAGGTAACTTTTTTCTTACAAATTTCGTCTTTCTACGAAAAACGTATTATCTTTGCAAAACAAAACACTCATCTTCAATCCTTTTCAAAATGAAAACCATCAAAATCTTGGGTACAGGTTGCCCCAAATGTAAACAAACCGAAGCGAACGTAAAAGAAGCGATTTCGCAGTTGGGTATCGAGGCGCATATTATCAAAGTAGAGGATATTCAAGACATTATGGCTTATAATGTACTTTCTACCCCTGTTTTGGTCATAGATGAGCAAATTAAAATCAAAGGCAAAGTCGCCACTGTTGAGGAGGTAAAAAATATTTTAATTTAAAAATAAAACAAAAATTATATTTTAAGATTTGAAAGTTACTATATTTTCAAATCTTAAAATATGAAGTTGAAAATTAAAAAATGAAACCAAAACTCAAATTTCTCGACCGTTACCTTACGCTTTGGATATTTTTAGCAATGCTTATCGGCGTGGGCTTAGGTTATTTTTTCCCCAATACGAAGGAAGTTTTTGATGCCCTTTCGGTAGGGACTACCAATATTCCATTGGCAATCGGGCTAATCCTGATGATGTATCCGCCTTTGGCAAAAGTGGATTATTCGCTCTTGCCAAAAGCCTTTGAGAACAAAAAAGTTATGTCGCTCTCCCTACTTTTGAATTGGATAGTGGGTCCGATATTGATGTTTGTTTTGGCTGTTGTTTTCCTCAAAGATGAGCCAAACTATATGGTTGGACTTATCTTGATAGGTTTGGCACGTTGTATTGCGATGGTGATTGTATGGAATGATTTGGCGGGCGGAAGCCGCGAGTATGCCGCCTTGTTGGTGGCATTGAATAGCATCTTTCAGGTCGTTACGTACAGTTTTTACGCTTGGCTTTTCATCAATATTTTGCCCCAGTCGCTTGGTTTGGGGGATTTTAACATTCGAGTACCGATGGACGAAGTGGCTCAAAGCGTCTTTATTTATTTGGGTATCCCCTTTTTAGGAGGTTTTTTGAGCCGAAAATTTTTGCTAAAATCCAAAGGCATTACTTGGTACAATACCAAGTTTGTTCCCAAAATTTCACCTATTACTTTGTACGCCTTGCTTTTTACGATTGTATTGATGTTCAGCCTCAAAGGTGATAAAATCATAGCATTGCCTTTTGAAGTATTAAAGGTAGCTATTCCGTTGGTAATTTATTTTGTCTTGATGTTTTTTGTGAGCTTTTTTATCAATAAAGCAATGGGGGTAAATTATCAAGAAAATGCTTCGATTTCATTTACGGCTACGGGCAATAATTTTGAATTAGCCATCGCCGTTGCGATTGCCGTTTTTGGCATACATTCCGAACAGGTTTTTGTGGGAGTTATCGGTCCTTTGGTCGAAGTGCCTGTCTTGATTTTATTGGTAAGGGCAAGTTTATTCCTCAAACAAAAATTTTATACAAAATGAACACAAAACTCACAGAACTTTTGAATAGTTTTTCGGAAAACAATATTTCCGAAGAGAGAAAATCGGTTTTAATGCCGCTTTCAAATTACCTAAAAAGTAAGCTGGAAAAAGGCGAAACGATTCGCTTAAATTTTATCTGCACACACAATTCGCGCAGAAGTCATTTGTCGCAGATTTGGGCGCAAACGGTAGCTTTTCATTTTAGGATAAAAAATATTTTTTGCTATTCGGGCGGTACGGAAGCTACGGAGATGTTTCCTAAGATTGCCGAAACATTACAAAATCAGGGTTTTGAAATTTTGCAGCTTTCGGAAGGAAAAAATCCCATATATGCCGTTAAATATGACGAAAATGAAGCCCCGATGATTTGTTTTTCCAAAACCTACGATTATTTTTTTAATCCACAAAGTCAATTTGCAGCGATTATGACGTGCAGCAGTGCCAACGAAGCCTGCCCAATGGTTTTGGGGGCTGAGGCACGCTTTCCTATCGAGTACGACGACCCTAAAGCCTTTGACGGTACGGAACTGCAAACGCAGATGTATGCGGAAAGAAGTTTGCAAATCGCACAAGAAATGTGGTGGGTTTTCAAATCATTAAACGCTTAAATCTATGTTTGATTGGATTCAAAACTTTGCCGATTGGTTGGTGTATCAGGTTTTCGGAATTGCCCAAGATTCGCATTTGGGCAGTTCTTTGAACTTTTTTGTGTATGATACCTTCAAAATTTTGTTGTTGCTTTTTCTCATTACCTTCGTGATGGGCATTGTCAATTCTTATTTTCCGATAGAGCGTATTCGCAATTTTTTGTCAAGAAATAAACTCTACGGATTGGAATATTTTTTGGCATCTACTTTTGGGGCAGTAACGCCGTTTTGCTCGTGTTCGTCTGTGCCTTTGTTTATTGGTTTTGTCAAAGGCGGGATTCCTTTGGGGATTACTTTTGCTTTTTTGATAACTTCACCTTTGGTCAATGAAGTGGCGATTGCGATGTTTATTGGTATGTTTGGTTGGAAAAGTACGCTAATTTATGTTTCAAGCGGGATTTTGTTGGGAAGTATTGGCGGTTTTATTTTAGGCAAACTCAATTTGGAGCATTTACTTTCGGATTGGGTTCAAAATGTGTTGAAAAATGCCCAAACCGAAGACGAAATGGAAACCGAAGAAATGACCTTCAAGCAACGCCTTCCCGAAATTACAAAAGAGGCTTACGGAATTGTCAAAAGTGTTTTTTGGTACGTCATCATAGGCATTGGCATTGGGGCATTGATGCACGGATTTATTCCTACGGGCTTTTTTGAGGAATATATTAGCAAAGAAAACCCATTGGCTGTACCTTTGGCGGTCATTTTGGCAGTGCCGATGTATAGCAATGCGGCGGGAGTTTTACCCATTATTCAAGTTTTGGTACAGAAAGGAATCCCTTTGGGAACGGCGATTGCTTTTATGATGGGCGTGGTGGGGCTTTCTTTGCCCGAAGCGA
The DNA here is from genome assembly GCF_000422585.1 of Hugenholtzia roseola DSM 9546. Lineage (NCBI taxonomy): Bacteria > Pseudomonadati > Bacteroidota > Cytophagia > Cytophagales > Bernardetiaceae > Hugenholtzia > Hugenholtzia roseola. The sequence goes on along the minus strand of NZ_KE383879.1, from coordinate 298,161 downwards.
CTTTGCTCAAAAAAGTAATGTCCGTTAAAATGATTGCCATTTTCTTTGGTGTCGTAACGACTTGTATTATCATTTCAGGGTATTTATTTAATTTAATTTTGTAAAATGACACAATCTTTTCACCGTATTTGGGTAGAGGCACGCACACGCTTCTCTAATCAGTTAGTTCATTTGAACGCAACAGATTTGACAAAAAAATTAGAGCCTGCACCTAATTCGGTAGGTTTTCTTATTCGCCATATCGCAGATGTGGAGCTATTGTTTGCCAAAAATGTTTTCAGGCTACCCGACGTAAAAGTGTCGGCTAAAACCGTCATAGAAAAAAGCGACACGGGCGAGTGGACAGACCTACAAAGTCTTTTAGACTATCAACAGTATGCTTTTGAGAAACTGGAAAAGGCTATTTTGAGTCAGAGCCAAGCCGACTGGCAAGCTCAAATCACGACCCAAGAATTTGGCACTAAGACCAAAGCCGAAGCCTTTGCGCGTATTCTTTCGCATACTGCCTATCATGCAGGACAAATGGCTATCATTTTAAAATACGGCGCATCAAAAAGTTAGCACTCATATTATCTTTGCTGGTTAATTGGCTATTTGCGCTCAATGGTGCCGCCGCTCAAACGGTAAAAGTCAATGATACGGATTTTTCAAAAGGGCGACTCAGCAATATCCAAACCAATTCCTAAAAACCGATATTCTCAATAAAGAGGCACTGCCTTGTGAAAAGGATCGAGTGCCGAGATTTGTTTTCTCAAATTTCGTGTTTTTGCGAAATACGAAGTTTGTCTGTTGTTTTTCTTATTTATTTCATATTTTAAATTATTTTTCAAAATGAAAAATCTAATCTTTGTATTGTTTGTTATATTTGCATCTTTGGCGTTTTGCCTGCCTTCTGCGCAGGCACAGTCTCAACGGATTGAGGTGATAGATTTTCACTCTACTCACCGTTGCAAAACTTGTCTCAATATTGAGAGTACGACGCAGGCGGTATTGAATAAACATTTCGCTACCGAGCTAAAAGCGGGTAAAATTGTTTTCAAGACGCTCAATGTAGATGAAAAAGCCAATGAAAAAATCGCAGAAAAATTCGAAGCCACAGGAACTGCCCTTTGGATTTATCGTGCCGATACAAACTTAAAAATTGATTTGACCGATTTTGCTTTTATGAATATTAGCAATTTCGAGAAATTTGAGACGCATTTGGTCAAAGAAATTCGAAGAGCTTTGCGCTAATTTTCAAACGATTTGGTAGCCCTTGTGAGGAGTCTGTAAGATATGGTGGCGTATTTTACAACCTCACAAGGAATTAAATTCAAAATTTAATATAAAAATTAAACTTAACAAAATGGATTTTCTAACTGAAATAGTGCAATCCAGCGAACTGCCGCTGATTGTAGCTTTCGTCTTGGGCTTGCTAACAGCGGTTTCGCCCTGTCCTTTGGCTACTAATATTACCGCCACCGCTTTTATTACACGTAGCTTTCAGGATAAAAAAGCCGTTTTGTGGAGCGGTATTTTTTATACACTGGGGCGTGCTTTTAGTTATACGCTAATAGGAGCGGTTATCTTCTTGGGAGCAAGTAAATTTCAGGTCGCTAAATTTTTTCAGGGCAATGGTGAAAAATACTTAGCTCCCCTGCTGATTTTGATAGGACTTGTGATGTTGGATGTGATAAAACTCAATTTTTTAGGAAAAATAGACTTGACTCATCGCCTTTCCGAAAAATTCCAAAACAAAGGTTTTTGGGGTGCGTTTATGTTGGGAGCATTGTTTGCCTTAGCTTTTTGTCCGTATAGTGGGGCTTTATATTTTGGCATGTTGCTACCCCTGACGGTTTCGAGCGTAAAGGGTTTGTATCTGCCTTTTGTTTTTGCGGTGGGAACGGGCTTGCCAGTCTTGCTTTTTACTTACTTGATGGCGTTTGCAATGGGAAAAGTAAGCAAAATATTTAACCTTATACAACAAACGGAAAGAGTTTTGCGCCAAGTGGCGGGTGCTGTTTTTATCTTAACAGGAGTCTATTACACTTTAATTTTTTTAGAATGGATATAGTTGAAAAAAAGCCTTATACTGAAACTGATGAAAAAATCGCGCTTTATGCCAAAGCGATAGCACACCCCATAAGGGTCTATATTCTGCGCTTTTTGGAAAAACAGTGCGCTTGTTTTGCAGGCGATATTTCGAAGGAGTTGCCTTTGGCAAATTCTACCGTTTCGCAGCACCTCAAAATCTTGAAAGAGGCGGGATTGATACAAGGCGCTATCAACCCGCCTACGATAAGCTATTGCATCAACCGCAAAAATTGGAATCAGGCACAGGAATTGTTCAACGATTTCTTTAAGGTCAAAATGTAAGCCATTGCAAATGTAAGGAGTGTTGTATTTTTGCTACTCATTGGGCGTTTTCTACTTCCCTTTACTATTTCAATTATTTTCTACAAAATGCAAAAAAAACTACTTCTCTTTTCTTCTTGCACCTTCTGGCTGCTACAAGGGCTATTGGTTTGGCAACTTGCAGCGCAAACGAAATCGAGCCAGCAGATTGCTCTCGATAGTGCGGCGGTGCGCTTTTCGCAAACCATTACCGAAGCGGATTTGAAAAAGCACCTCTCTATCTTGGCTTCTGATGCCTACGAAGGGCGCGAAACGGGTACGAAGGGGCAAAAAATGGCGGCAGAATACCTGCGCACGTTTTTTCAGAACGAAAACATAGGTTCGCCCTTAGCAGGTTATGTCCAACCTTTTGAATTGGACAAAAAAAACAAACTGCCCCAAAACACGCTCAAAATCAATAAGAAAACGCTGCAAAATAAAAAAGACTACTTCTTTGTCGGAAATTGGGAACAGATGACTACCCAAAATCAGGAGTTGCTTTTTGTCGGATATGGCATCGAAGATGAAAAATACAACGATTACGCGCAAGTGCAGGCAGAGGGCAAAATCTTGATGATTTTGATGGGTGAGCCTAAAACGAATGACCAGACTTATCTTATTTCGGGTACGAATAAGCCTTCAATTTGGTCTAAAAATGAAGAAAAACTAAAAATTGCACTCAAAAAAAAGGCAAAAGGTATCGTGTGAGTCTATGAAAACGACGCACTTTTTAGCTTCACACTCAAACAGTATGAGCCGTATCTCAATCGCGCTTCCTACGATTTTAAGACAGAAGGCGACCAAGAAAATTTGAAAGACTACAATTTGCCACAAATTTATCTCAATAAGTCCTCTTTTTTTAAAGTGATGAAATGGAACGATAAAAAAATGGCACAAGAGGTAAAGACGGCGATTGCACAAAAAGGCGTTTGGAAAAAAAGTTTCCAGACCGATTTCCTTTTAGATAAAACCGCCAAAGCCGAAACTATCCAAACCGAAAATGTTATCGCCTTTATCGAGGGGACGGACAAAAAAGAAGAGGTCTTGGTCATTTCGGCACATTACGACCATATCGGTATCATCAATGGCGAAATTAACAATGGCGCAGACGATGACGGTTCGGGTACGGTTACGGTCATGGAATTGGCACAGGCTTTTCAGGAGGCGAAAAAAGCAGGTTTTGCACCCCGCCGAAGCATTGCTTTTATGTTTTTTACAGGTGAAGAAAAGGGCTTGTTAGGTTCGGAATACTACTCCAATAATCCTATTTTTGAGCATAAAAACGTAGTGGCGAATCTCAACATCGACATGGTAGGCAGAATAGACAACCGCTATGAAGACAATCCCGACTACATCTATGTTATCGGTTCGGATATGCTTTCCGACGATTTGCACCAATTACAAGAGCAGGTTGCGAAGCTCTACGCCCCTCAAATCAAACTCGATTACACCTACAACGACAAAGACGACCCCAACCAGTTTTATTACCGCTCCGACCATTACAATTTTGCCAAACACGACATACCTGTCATTTTCTACTTCAACGGCACTCACGAAGACTACCATCAACCCACCGACGAGGTAGAAAAAATCCACTTTGGAAAGATGCAAAACATTGGCAGGCTCATTTTCGCAACGGCTTGGCATTTGGTACAAAGTGAAAACCGCCCTACTTTGAAATAAGAATGTGAGAAGCACGTCAAAGGTTGCGCTTAAAAATCCGCAAGTGCGTCGTCTGCACCTGCGGATTTTTTGTTGAACAAAAGTAAGGGTTATTCCTTAGTCCAGATTCAACATTTTTTTGTGTTGTTTTCGAAAGGGAAAAAAACTTGATGTGAAATCTTTTTTGCACTCTAAGATTTTTATTTTGATAACGTGCTGATTTTCAAATATTTAACTTGACAATTCTACGAAAGGAAACTACCTTTGCAGCCGTTATGTTTATCCCCGACTTCTTTACACAAAAATATCATTGATGAAAACCCTTACTTTGCCACTTGATAAAACTGCTACCCCTTCGCCTGTGTCTTCTCCTTTGTTGCAGAAAGAGCTTACACAAAGCGCGTTTATTGAAAAACAGTTAGCTTGTCAGCCCTTAGCGGCTTCTTTTGGGCAAGCCTCAAAATCGGATAGGCGTGCTGCTAAGGCTTCTTTGCCTCATTCACGCCTTCGGCTAAGGGTCTATCATACGGCTGATTATCAAGAGATTGCGCAAAAATATTATCAAGCGCAGCTCGAAGTATTGAAAGAGTTTGGAGTCAATGGCATTAGTTCGATTAAAAATAAGTGGTGGGAAAATCCTACTTCTTATATGTTGGTGATAGAAGACGCGGAAACGGGCGAATTGGGCGCAGGCATGCGCCTTGATGTCGTCGACCCTTCGCACCCCATTCCTTTGGAGGAGGCTCTCAAACAACTAAGCCCTGACATTGTGCCAAGGGTGCATAAATACAACCACATTTTGGGCGAAGCCTGTGGTGCTTGGGTGAAAAAAGAATTTAGTGAGCGTGGGCTGCCCAAACTGTTGATGCGCTCTTTGATAGCCTTTTCCGTCAAGGTGCGTGTGCAGGTGATTGTCGCGCTGGCAAACCAATACACCAAGCGCATGACGGAAGAGTTGGGCTTTACCTCTATTCCAAATTTAGGCTCGAATGCCGCTTTTTGCTACCCTGATACGCGCTACCTTTCCACAGCGGTAGAGATTGAAGATACCCTGCATTTGCCTACCCTGCCCGCTACCGAACGCGAGTTGGTCAATCAGTTGCGCAAGCAGCCACTCCAAACTTTTTACGAAACATATCGCGGCAGTGAGGTCATTTCAATAGAATGTGACCTGCGCCTTTGGTAGTTTTCCCCTATCAAGGTGGCACAATGGTCATAAAAAAGATATAAAACATAACTTTTGAACGATTAAAGAGAGGCTTTTGTCGATTTTTTCTAAAAAATTGGCAAAAGCCTTGTTTTTCTGTTTTTTTTTGGCTTGTTTTGAAAAAATAAGGGATACCCCTTAGAAACGCGCCTATTTTCAGTCTGTTTTTCGTTTTTTGGTTCGGATTTCATTTTTTATCGCCTATGAATCGTTTTTTTGCTTCTACCGAGTGGCTCAAACCGCTTCGGGCAGTGTTAGACCAAAATATTATCCTACCCCACCAAGAGGCGTATGTGGCTACTTTTCCGCACCCGACGCAGATAGTTGCGGTATTACACCCTACTTCGAGCGAGCAACTTTCCGCTGCCCTCAAAATTTTGAATCTGTACAAGCTCCCTTTTTATGTGGTGAGTGGAGGTAAAAATATTGGCTTAGGTTCGGCATTGCCTCCCGTCGAAGATAGCATTTTGATAGATTTATCAAAAATGAACAAAATTTTGCACTTAGACGAGGAAATGGCTTATATCACACTTGAAGCAGGCGTTACCTTCGAGCAAGTAGCGACCTACTTGGAAAAACAAGGCAGCAACCTGATGATGGATAGTATCGGCTCTACGGGAAAAGCCAGCGTCATTGGCAACGCTGCCGAAAGAGGGCATGGCATGGGCATGTATGCTGATAGGTTTCAAAATGTGTGTGGCTTCGAGGTTGTTTTGCCTACGGGTGAAATTATCCAGACGGGTTTTGCCGCCTACGGGCGCGACTGCAAATTAGCTCCCTTAGCCAAATCAGGGGTAGGTGCGAGTTTAGATGGCTTATTTACACAGTCAAATTTGGGTATTATCACAAAATTAAGTTTTTGGCTCAAACCGAAAAACGATTTTTTACAGACTTTCCTTTTCGAAATCGATTCCGACCTGCATTTGGCAACACTCACCGACCTTTGGCGCAACCTGCGCTTGAAAGGTTTGCAGGCTTCTTTGCGCATTTTTAGCGACACAAGGCTGATTGCCATTCATACCCAAATCACCAGTGAGCAGGCATGGACGGAAACACTAAGAAAGGAATTGCGTCAGAAAGTTGGTATCGACTCAAAGTGGGTAGGCTTCGGCGGCATTTATTCCCTTTCAGAGGCACACGCCCAAGCCGACCGCCAAATTCTGACCGAAAAGCTAACTCTCCTAACCAAAAAACTACGCTTTTTTGATGCCCAAAGTCTGCAAAACGCTACGACAGAGGCAGAAAAGCAAGCGGCTCTTTTTTTCTATGAAAATTCCGTACTTCGTGGGCTTGTTTCCGATAAACCCCTTGATATGTGCTATTGGCGCAAAGCCGACCGCGAACAAACACAAGAGGCACGCGCCGACTTGTACCAAGCCATTCACAAGGATAAGTGTGGTGTGATATGGTATTGTCCCATTATTCCACAAAAAGGAACAGACCTGCTCAAATGTATAGATTTGGTAGAAAATATTAGCCAAAAATATCAGTTGGAAATCAATATCGGCTTTTTTTTTATTGCTGAAAGAGCCATAGACATCACAGGTGCAATTTGTTATGACCGCCTGCAAGCGGGCGCAGACCAGCGAGCCTTACGCTGCCAAGACGAAATCTTGCAAAATCTAATCGCACAGGGATACGCCCCTTACCGCTTAGGGGTGCAGTCGATGTCGCTTATCAAACATCTCGACCTCGATACACAGCTTTTTCTACGTCGCCTTAAAAATCAATTAGACCCTTTCGGCTTGTATGCAGAGGGTAGATATATTTTGTAAAAGTATGAAAAATAAATTCTATATTTTTGTTATACTCTTTCTATTTTGGCAGTTGGAATCTACCAAAGCGCAAGACCAAAATACGATTGTAGTAGATTCGCACAAACCTATAAGGCTCAAAGGTACGCAAATGGGTTTTCTTATCGATTCGCTGCACCAATATCACTTTGAAGCCATAAGGGAGGAGAAAGGGGCAGCCTTTGTGCCTCTTGCCCAAGATGTCCCCAATTTGGCAAATACAACGGCTACGATTTGGGTAAAGATGGTCATTCAGAAAAAAATTGAACCAGATATTATATTAGAAATTGCGAATCCCCTTTTAGATAGCCTCGATTTTTTTACGCCCCAGCCTGATGGTAGTTTTCAGAAGGTGGAGTTGGGAGCTAAAAAGCCTTTTGCGCAACGTCTGTTTTTGCTCAATAATTTTGTCTTGCCGCTACCTTTCCAAAAACAAGGCGAAAGCCAGACTTTCTACCTTCGGATTCGCAGCGAGTACCCGATTGAATTGCCGATTCAAATTCAGACCCTGCAAACTTTGGCAGAGGCGAATCAGAAACAAGATACGGCAATGGGCATTTACATAGGCTTTATGATAGTAATGGCAATTTACAACTTTTTTATCTTTCTTTCTGTAAGAGATAAAACTTATCTTTTTTATATTGGCTATGTCGTTTGTTTGGGCTTTCTGTATGCAAACTTTAAAGGTTATGCTTATCATTTCGTTTGGGCAGATTTGCCGCAAATAAACTACTACATTCCGCTTTTGGTTTCCCTAACAAGCATTTTTATCTTACTTTTTGCACGTTCATTTTTAGAAACGTATAAAAAGTATAGAAAAATTAGTATCGGAATTTATATCTTAATTGCCATTTTTTCGCTTCTTTCTATCCTCAACTTGGCAGGTTTGTATGCCATTAGCGCACCGCTGTCGCAACTTTTTTCGCTGCTGATGGCAGTCTTTCTCCTCGTTACTGCTTCCTATTGTTATCTGACGGGGCTTAAAATTGCACGTTTTTATCTCTTGGCTTGGACAGCCTTTTTGGTGGGCGTGATTGCCTTTATGTTGCAAGTGATGGGTGTTTTGCCTACTACGCCTTTTACACAAAATGCGGCTCTCTTTGGCTCTGCCTTAGAAGTGGTCTTGCTTTCTTTTGCTTTGGCAGATAGAATCAATGCGTACAAAAAGCAAAAGGAAATGGCACAGAAAGAAGCCTTAGCGAAAAAGGAGGAAAATGAGCGACTTATTCGCGAACAAAACCAACTTTTAGAGCAAAAAGTAAATGAGGCTACCGAAGAATTGAAGATGGCTAACGAAGAGCTTAATTCTACCAACGAAGAACTCAACGCCAATCTGGAAACCATACAACAGCAACATCTTATCATTGCCGAGCGTTCCGACGAGCTAACTGCTTTAAATGAGGAGCTACATTCTACCAACGAGGAATTGAACGCTACCGTAGAGATGGTTAAAAAACAAAACAACCTTATCGAGGAAAAAAATCGCCACATTACCGATAGCTTGCGTTATGCGCGAACCATTCAGAACGCCATCTTGCCCTTCGAGGAGCGCATGGAATTGTATTTGAAAGAATATTTCGTTTTCTATCGTCCCAAAGACATCGTATCGGGCGATTTTTACTGGATTAGCGATTTGAAAGGAAAGGTGTATTTAGCCGTAGCCGACTGCACAGGGCATGGCGTACCCGGTGCCTTTACGTCTATGATAGGTTCGGCAGCCTTAGATGCGCTTATTGATAGAAATGAATTGGAAAATCCCGCCGAAATTTTGGAAGCTCTCCACCAAATTATCCGCAAGTCTTTAAAACAAGACAACAACGCCAATGCCGACGGCATGGACATCGCCCTTTGTGTTTTGGAATACCTACCCGAAGAAAAGTGCAAAGTCGCCTTTGCAGGCGCACGCCGCCCATTGCGTTATTTCAAGGCGCAGGAGCAGAAATTGTACGAAATTAAGGGAACAAATAGAAGTATTGGTGGCTATTCGCGCAAAAAAGAAACCCGTCCTTTTGAGTATGAAGAAATTATCTTAGAAAAAGATGATGTTTTTTACATCAATAGTGATGGCTTTGCCGACCAAAATAATGCGCAAGATGACAAATTTGGCAGTCATAGGCTCAAAAGGCTTTACCAAGAAATTGGGGCTTTGCCTTTGCCGCTTCAAAAGCAAAAAATAGAAGCAGCCTTCGAAGCCCATATCGGCAACGAACCGCAGCGCGACGACATTACACTGTTAGCCGTCAAGATTAAGTAGTAAGGCTGTGCAGGGCTATAAAACTTGAAATCAGGGAATCGGAAAGAACAGTTTTTATTAAATTCTAATTAAATTCTAAAAATTAGGTGCAAATGTAGGGAGAGGGCATTGCCTTGTCCGCAGGGCGATTGAAAGTAAAACATTTTTATATTTAAACTTAAAATTAGTTTAACTTTGTATAAAATTCAATAAGATTGTCTGCAATCCTCCTTTCTAAAAGCCGTTTTTTCTCTGGCAGGCGTTGGCGAGTTGTTGATACTTGCCAACGCTTTTTTTTGGCTTTCCTAAAAAGAAAGTCTTTTTGGATTTTCTATTTGATGTTTTCTCAAAATATTTTTATTTTTAGCAGTTATTTCTGCATCAAAAGGCGGAAGCTATCTTTACCATTTGGCTATCTTTCAAACGCATTTTAAAAAACAAAAAGATGATTGCAAAAACATTTGGCGCATCAGTAGTTGGAGTCGATGCCAATATTATTACGTTGGAGGCGAATGTCATCAAGGGGACGCGCATTTTTATCGTCGGATTGGCAGATAGTGCCGTCAAGGAGAGTGAGCAGCGGGTAGAATCGGCACTCAAACAGTTGGGATTTCGAATTCCTCGCCAAAAAATTGTCATCAATTTAGCTCCCGCCGATGTACGAAAAGAAGGGGCTGCCTACGATTTGCCCATTGCGCTATCTATCTTAGTGGCTTCCGACCAAATCGAAGCCCTCGACTTTGACAAATACGTCATCTTAGGCGAACTGGCGTTAGATGGACAACTTCGCCCTATTCGCGGCGTGTTGCCTATTGCCATAGAAGCCCGAAAACAAGGTTTTAAAGGCTTTGTGCTGCCCAAAGAAAATGCTGCCGAAGCTGCTATTGTCAATGATTTGGATATTATTGGCGTAGAGAATTTGGAAGAAGCCATTGCTTTTTTTGAAGGTGAAAAAACTATCGCACCCCTACACATCAATACGCGCGACCTTTTTTCCCAAAAACAAAACGAATACGAAGCCGACTTTTCTGACGTGCAGGGACAGGAAAATATCAAACGCGCCTTAGAAATTGCAGCAGCAGGCGGACACAATGTCATTATGATAGGTTCGCCGGGGGCAGGCAAAACGATGCTCGCCAAAAGATTGCCCTCTATCCTCCCCCCTATTTCGTTGCATGAAGCCTTAGAAACGACTAAAATCCATTCAGTGGCGGGTAAGATTGTCGGGACAGATTCTTTTTTGGTAGTCCAACGCCCTTTCCGCGCTCCTCATCATACCATCAGCGACGTTGCCTTAGTGGGTGGTGGCGGCAATCCGCAGCCGGGCGAAATTAGCTTGGCGCACAATGGCGTACTTTTTCTAGACGAACTACCCGAATTTAAGCGCACTGTCTTAGAAGTCTTGCGGCAGCCTTTGGAAGAGCGCAAGGTTACGATTTCACGTGCCAAACTTTCGGTAGATTTTCCTTGTAATTTTATGCTTATCGCAAGCATGAATCCCTGTCCTTGTGGCTATTACAATCACCCTGAAAAAAGTTGTACTTGCCCACCGGGTAGTGTGCAGCGGTATCTCAATAAAATCAGTGGTCCTCTTTTGGATAGGATAGACCTGCATGTAGAAGTTACGCCTGTTTCTTTTGATGAAATGACGGCAAATAGGAAAACCGAAAGCAGTGCCGATATTAGGGCGCGGGTCATCAAGGCAAGGCAAATCCAAACGCTGCGTTTTCAAAACATGGAAGGTATCCATTCCAACGCTATGATGCCTTCCCAACTTGTCAAACAGGTTTGTAAAATTGATGAAAAAGGAAAACAGATGCTTAAAAGTGCGATGGATAAGTTTGGACTTTCGGCGCGTGCCTATGATAGAATCTTGAAGGTGGCGCGTACCATTGCCGATTTGGAAGCAAGTGCAGATATAGCACCTTACCATTTGGCAGAGGCAATTCTTTTCCGCACCTTAGACCGAAGCAACTGGGCAAACTAAGGGGGTACGGGTTTCAAATTGGCTTATCCTCGCCTCGCCGTTGTTTGCCGCCGTTGTTTGTGTCCTCACAAATGACAAAAAAACTGCTGCCGTTGTTTGTGCCTCACAAATGACAAAAAAAACGACGTTCTCAAAGAGAACGCCGTTTTTATTTTCACTCAAATTTACCTAAAAACTACAATGTATTTTACTGCCGTTGTTTGCCGCCGTTGTTTGTGTCCTCACAAATGACAAGCCGCGCCGTTGTTTGTGTCCTCACAAATGACTGTTTGCGTTTCACAAGTGGCTAAAAATCCAAAAGATAAAGCTGATAACGTGCAATGATTTGCTTCAAACCCTCGCCGTAGGCTACATTTTCGGCACTGCCTATCAAATCTGCCCAATCTTCGTACTTCTTACCTTTTGTAAAAAGAGGCGCGTAACGTTTGTCGGCGGCAAGCATTTCAGAGTGGGCGCGGAAGGAAGCCCAAGCCGAAGGGTAGCTTTCTAAATCGTTTTGCACCAAGCACTTCAAAATCTTGGGTTGCGTCTGCGCCAATTCTTCTTCGGTTCGCACTATCCAATCTTTAAATAGCAGGGCTTCTGGTTCGGAAAAGTAGAGGCTCAATAGGCGAAGTTCGGGGTCTTCTTCTTGATTTGGGTCGGATTTTTTGTGGCGAATATTAAAATAATTATTGCCTACAACACGCGAACCAAAGGCAGTTTCTAAGGCAGAGCGCGAAAGGGTAATAGAGGCAGGAATGTTGTATTTTACCTGTTCCATCAAAGCAGTTTCTATTTTGCGAAGGGCTATGCTATCGGTAAAGAAGTGATAGACTTTGTCTGGGGTCTGGGCAGTTTGCAAAATATTTTTGCAAAACAGTTGTGCTATCTCGCGATTGATTTCTAAAAGTTTATCGCTATTTAATTGGTCTAAACGCGAAACTTTATTTTCAATCAGGGCATCACTAATCAAAATCTGCTTGGCGATAATAAAATCTTCTGCCACTTTTTGCGCTAAGACAGGCGCACGCTCAAATTCGCTTGTGGGGTGAATATAGAGGTGTTGTGTCTGTGCTTGTGTTTCAATTTCTGCCATGCCAAGCGAAATGAGCCAGTCAGGGTGGCTTTCCCTGACCCAACGGAGCGGTTCTAAGTAGGTTACGAACATGCCACAAAGAAAACCGACGGCAAGCCAAGCAATCGTCTTTTCTTTGATAACAATGTGAAATTCATAGAGCTTCTCACGCCAAACCACCGCCAAACGAATGGGGGGAATTGCCTTGAGCGGCAAAGGGCGGACGTATTCTTTGATGATGGGTAAAAGTTTCATAAGGCTATTCTTCTCTTTTGTGCTATTCTTATTAGCAAAGGTACGGCAAGAATTTGGAACTGCAAAATTTTTCGCCATCTTTTTGCTATTTTTTTTAGACATGTCGGCGAAAAAGGCTAAAAAAGCGGCTAAAACCCCATTTGGGGCGGCTTTCGCTTTTCCTTTTTTTATCAAACCCTAAAAATATTAGCAATGTTTCTACTTTCTGCGCTCCATTTTTGAGCCTCGCGCTTCTTTTTTGGCGAAAAAGCTGTGTGGCTGCCAAAACTTTTTCTTGATTTTCTCTTTTTTTGTTTTTTGCCTATCTTCGAGCCTCTTGTTGGTATTTGGTTTTACGAAATGAGGCTTTTATTTTCACTTTAAAAAATAAAAAATATGAACCGTCTAATTCACGCCCTAAGTCCTTATCTATTACAACATGCGCACAATCCTGTCGATTGGTATGAATGGTCGGATTTGGCTTTGGAAAAGGCAAAGGCTGAAAACAAGCCGATTTTGGTCAGCATTGGTTATTCGGCGTGCCATTGGTGTCATGTCATGGAAAAGGAGAGTTTTGAAGATGCGCAGGTGGCAGAGGTGATGAATCAGAATTATATTTGTATCAAAATAGATAGAGAAGAACGCCCCGATTTAGATGCCATTTACATGGAGGCGGCGCAAGCCTTTGGTGCGAATGGTGGCTGGCCGCTTCATGCCTTCCTCACGCCCGAAGGGAAACCTTTTTATGGCGGCACTTATTTTCCTAAACACAAATGGATAGAAATTTTGCAGCGATTGGCAGAAATTTTCAGAGAACGCGCCGAAGAAGTTTTTGAAAGTGCCGATAAGGTTACGGCTTTCCTACAAAAGAAAGAGTCGGAAAAGTACAAATTGTACGGAGAAAGGGTTGCCTTTGAAAAAGAAACCGCAGCGGCGATTTATGCCGATTTTAGCCAACACACAGACCCTGATTTTGGGGGCTTCGGAAGTGCGCCTAAGTTTCCTATGCCAATTTATTACGAATTTTTACTACAATATTTGTATCTTTTCAGAAAAGAAGAAACGGCTACAAAGACTATAAAAGAGCATCTAATTTTTAGCCTCGACCAGATGATTTTTGGCGGCATTTATGACCAAATTGGAGGTGGCTTTGCGCGTTATGCAGTGGATAATGAATGGTTTTTGCCGCATTTTGAGAAAATGTTGTATGATAATGCTCAACTCATTGGACTTTATGCGCAAGCATACGCCCTTACGGGTTTGGAGCGGTATAAAGAAACCGTTTATCAGACGATAGCATTTTTGGAGCGCGAACTTAAAAATAAGGAAGGCGGCGGTTTTTATTCTGCTTTAGATGCCGATAGCGAAGGCGAAGAAGGCAAGTTTTATGTTTGGAAGGAGGCAGAATTGTTGCAAATTTTGGGTGAAACTGATTTTCAATTTGTGAAAAATTATTACCACACTACTGCACAAGGGAATTGGCAGGAAGCGCAGGCAAATATTTTGTTTCGCAATCAAACAGATGCAGACTTTGCCTCTGTGTATGGCTGGGAAATAGAAAAGGTAAAAGAAAAAGTAAAACAAGTTCAGACCCAACTCTTGGCAGTTCGTCAGAAAAGAATACCCCCTCACACCGACGACAAAATTCTCACTTCTTGGAATGCCCTGACTATCAAGGGTTTGTGTGAAGCCTATTTTGTTTTCGGTCAGGAAAAGTGGAAAGATTTAGCCTTAGAAACCGCCCATTTTATCGAAACCCAAATGCGCAGCGAAGGCAAACTTTTGCACACGTATAGAAAAGGGCAGGCGCGTATCGAGGCTTTTTTAGAAGACTACGCCGCCTTGATAGAGGCTTATATTTGGCTCTATCAGGCTACTTTCGACGAAAAATGGTTGGAGCAGGCTGCCCAAGATGCTCAATATGTTTGTACTCATTTTTTTGACGAACAAGAAAATCTTTTCTTTTTCAATGGGCAGAAAGAAATATCCGACCTAATTGCACAAAAGAAAGAAGTTTTTGATAACGTCCTGCCTGCTTCTAATTCTTTGATGGCAAAAAATCTGCACTTTTTAGGTCTTTTATTACACAAGCCTCAATGGACAGAACTTTCCGATAAGATGCTATATCAAGTCTTTCCTTTGGTGCAAGCCGAATCGCGCTATTTGGCAAATTGGGCGGCACTCTACGCCATCAAAACTGCACAAACAGCCGAAATTGCTATCGTAGGGGCAGATTTTAGAGAAAAAGCGAAAGAATTGCAGCGACATTTTATCCCCAATAAAGTAGTGGCGGCTACCGATACTGAAAGTTCGCTCCCACTTTTGAAGGGGCGAAATAGCGATAAAACGCTTGTTTTTGTGTGTAAAAATTACACCTGCCAACTCCCACAAAGCGAAGTAACAAAGGCATTAGAACTTTTGTAGCAAAATTGAATCTAAACCCTAAGCAGGGCAGGGGCTTAGGGTTTAGGTTATTTATTTTTCTTTTTTTATCAAAAACAAAAGCAAAATAAAGGTAATGATACCATTCACCAAAACAAGTTCATAGCCCATCTGATAGCCATTGAAAAGCTGTGGCGAGTAGTGATTGAGCAGGTAGGTAAGCAGCGGAGCAAGCAGGCAGAGCGCAGGCACAAGGCGGTCGTGCAGCCTTGCACGCAGGAGCAGCCCGAAGGCAAAAAGCCCTAAAAGAGGACCGTATGTATAGCCTGCCATGCGCATAACGCTATCTATAACCGCTTGATTATTAGCATAATAGGCGATAAGCATTATCAAAAAAGTGAGCAGAGAAAAGACCAAATGCACGCGAATCCGTTTGGCGCGTTTTTGTGCTTCGCCTGTTTTTGAGCGATTGAAGCCCAAAAAATCTACGGTAAAGGCGGTAGTAAGGGCAGTGAGGGAGGAATCGGCACTGGAATAGGTGGCGGCAATGATTCCGACAAAAAACACCAACGCGCCTATTGTGCCTAAGTGGTTTTTAGCGATAAGCGGATAGAGTGTATCGGTATTGGTAGGGATTTCTACGCCTTTTGCTTGTGCAAAAAGATAAAGAGAAGCTCCTAAAATAAGAAAAAAGAAATTCACTATCAGAAGCGTCAGGCTAAACCAAAACATATTTTTTTGCGAATCTTGCAGCGTGCGGCAGGAAAGATTTTTTTGCATCATATCTTGGTCTAAGCCTGTCATGGTCAGGGCAATGAAAATACCCCCTAAAAACTGTTTGAAAAAGTTGCGCGACGAGCTACCCTCCCACACAAAAATCTGACTATAAGGGCTTTCGCTAACTTGCTGCCAAAGTGTGCTAAGGCTTTCAAAACCAAGTGCTTCCGAAATGGTGTAAATCGTAATGACAAGGGCAAGCAGAAAAAAAGCCGTTTGCAGGGTATCTGTCCAGATGATAGTTTTGATGCCCCCACGAAAGGTATAGACCCATATCAGGGCAATGGTAAGCAGGGAGGTAAGCTCGAAGGGCAAGCCTAAGTCGTCAAAGACAAAGACTTGCAGCACCTGTGCCGACAAAAAAAGCCGCAGCGCAGAGCCTACCAGACGTGAGAGCAGAAAAAAGGCAGAGCCTGTTTTGTATGTCCAAAATCCAAATCGCGTTTCTAAATATTCATAAATAGAAACACTTTGTAGGCGATAATAAAGCGGAAGTAAGATTGTACCAATAATTGCATAGCCCACTAAGTAGCCCAAAACCACCTGCAAGTAACTGAAAGCGACAAAGCCGCCCTCTGCCGCTTTTCCTACCTGACCGGGTACGGAAAGGAAGGTTACGCCCGACATAGACGCGCCAATCATACCAAATGCCACCACAAGCCAAGGGGCTTGGCGGCTGGCGTTGAAAAAGTCGGCGGTATTAGCCCCTTTCGCCGTTTTGCGAGCAATCAGCAGGAGCAAGACGAAATAGCCAAAGAGTACAAAAAGAATGGTTTGTGGAGAGAGCATAGTGGGAAATCGTCGAGTATAATAAAGACTTTTTGAAGTGTTTTTAAAATTAGAATTTAGGCACAACTTACGAAACGCCTTTTAGGGTGCTTCTAACTTATTGAAAATCAATGCGTTAATCGCACCTTAAAGGGTACGCTACAAGTTGGTTCATAAACGCCACAATTTTACTTATTGAGCGTTCCAAACAAATCAAAATGCGTCGCGTCTGTAATCGTTACAGAGGCAAAGTCGCCTAAGCGGACAAAATTTTGAGTGGCATCAATCAGCACTTCGTTATCTACTTCGGGTGAATCGTATTCGGTTCTGCCGATAAAATAATTACCTTCTTTTCTATCAAAAAGCACTTTAAAAGTTTTACCAATTTTGGCTTGGTTGTGGCTAAGTGAGATGGCTTGCTGCACGTCCATAATTTCGGCAGCTCGCCTTTCTTTCTCTTCCTGCGCAATGGTGTCGGGCATAGAAAAAGAGTGGGTATTTTCCTCGTGTGAGTAGGTGAAAACGCCCAAACGCTCGAAGCGCATTTTTTCTACAAATTGTATCGTTTCTTCGTGATGCGCCAAGGTTTCATGAGGGTGTCCTGCAATAAGGGTCGTTCTGATGGCAATTTGCGGCAATTTCTGACGAATGGCATCGATAAGTTCTTCGGTCTTTTGGCGCGTAATGCCGCGTCGCATGTGTTTGAGGATTTCCGTTGCGCCATGTTGAAGTGGCATATCCAGATAATTGCAAATATTGTTGCGTTCCTTCATGACATCAATCACCTCCAAAGGAAAAGAAGCGGGGTAGGCATAGTGGAGGCGTATCCATTCGAGTCCTTCCACATCAGA
This sequence comes from Hugenholtzia roseola DSM 9546, assembly GCF_000422585.1. Taxonomy (NCBI): domain Bacteria; kingdom Pseudomonadati; phylum Bacteroidota; class Cytophagia; order Cytophagales; family Bernardetiaceae; genus Hugenholtzia; species Hugenholtzia roseola. The sequence goes on along the minus strand of NZ_KE383879.1, from coordinate 280,837 downwards.
AAGGCGGCGCAATAGTTCGTCTAATTGTCTTTTTCGGTACAAATCTATGCCGTAGTAGGTCAAATCTTGGGCAATAAGCATCACTTCTTTCACCCCTTGTCGTACCAAATTTTTAGCTTCCGTAATAAGTTCTTCCATAGGGCGCGATACGTGTCCGCCGCGCATGAGCGGAATGGCGCAAAAAGAGCAGGGGCGGTCGCAGCCTTCGGCAATTTTCAGATAGGCATAGTGAGGGGCAGTAGTGGTAAGCCGCTCGCCTACCAGCTCGTGCTTGTAGTTGGCGTTGAATTTATTGAGTATCAAGGGCAAATCCATTGTACCAAACCAATCATCTACTTGCTCGATTTCGGCAGCCAGCTCGTCTTTGTATCGATGGGAAAGGCAGCCCGTAACGTAGAGTTTTTCTATTTGTCCGTCTTCTTTGGCTTGTGCAAAGCGCAAAATGGTGTCAATCGACTCTTGCTTGGCACGCTCTATAAAGCCGCAGGTATTGATAATGACCACATTGGCATCATCGCTTTGTGCTTCGTGTGTAGCCTCTATCTGATTGCCTTTGAGTTGGGTGAGCAAAACTTCCGAATCTACCAAATTTTTCGAGCAGCCTAAGGTAATGATATTGACTTTATCGCGTTTGAGGGTCTTGGTTTTCATAATGCAATTTGTATCAAATAAGTGGGCGCGTTTTTTTGGCAAAGGTACGATAAAAAATCGTCTGTGGCGTTTTTTTCTAAAAATGCGCCGCTTGCTCATTTCAAACCCGAAGGCACTTGAAAACCCTTGGGTTTGAAATCCAAAAAAATCCGTATCTTTCGCCTGCAAAGTGGCTTTGCCCCTCTTGAACAAGAAATTTTTTTCAAACCTAATCACACATAAAACCATATTTCAATTTTATGGCAGCAAATTATGATTTAATCGTTATCGGTGCAGGACCGGGCGGATACGTAGCCGCTATTCGTGCCTCGCAGTTGGGCATGAAAGTAGCCGTTGTAGAGCGTGAGGCTTTGGGTGGCATCTGTTTGAATTGGGGCTGTATCCCTACAAAAGCCCTGCTCAAATCGGCACAAGTTTTTGAATATGTCAAGCACGCCGCCGACTATGGTATCCAAATCGCAGAGGCTTCTGCCGACTTCAACGGCATGATTGCACGCAGCCGCAACGTAGCCAATGGCATGAGCAAAGGCATCGAGTTTCTTTTCAAAAAGAATAAGATTGAAAAACTCATGGGCATAGGCAAATTGGTCTCGAAAGAAAGCGTAGAAGTTACCACTGCCGAAGGCAAAAAAGAGGTCTATACTGCCAAAAATATCATCTTAGCCACAGGCGGACGCTCGCGCCAGTTGCCCAATTTGCCCATCGACGGCAAAAAGATTATCGGCTATCGCGAGGCGATGTCTTTGCCTACACAGCCTAAAAAGATGGTCATTGTCGGTTCGGGTGCGATTGGGGTAGAATTTGCCTATTTTTATGCTGCCGTAGGAACGGAGGTTACGATTGTAGAATTTATGCCACGTATCGTACCCGTAGAAGACGAAGACGTGTCTAAGGAATTAGAGCGTCAGTACAAAAAAATGGGTATCAAAATCCTAACCTCTTCCGAAGTTACGAAGGTAGATACCGCAGGGGCAGGTTGTAAGGTTTTGGTCAAAAATGCAAAAGGCGAAGAAGTTATCGAATGTGATATTGTTCTTTCTGCCGTTGGCGTAGAAACCAATTTAGAAAATTTAGGCTTAGAGCAGCTCGGCATCAAGACCGAAAAAGGAAAAGTCTTGGTAGATGATTTCTTCCAAACCAACGTAAAAGGCGTATATGCCATCGGCGACATCGTGCGCGGTCCCGCCTTGGCGCACGTTGCCAGCGCAGAGGGTATCATTTGCGTAGAAAAAATCGCAGGGCATCACCCCGAACCTTTGGACTACAACAACATTCCGGGCTGTACCTACTGCACGCCTGAAATTGCTTCCGTCGGACTTACCGAAGCCAAAGCCAAAGAGATGGGCTATGAGGTAAAGGTAGGAAAGTTTCCTTTCTCGGCTTCGGGCAAAGCCAGTGCAGCAGGCGCAAAAGAAGGCTTTGTCAAAGTTATTTTTGATGCCAAATACGGCGAATTTTTGGGTGCGCATCTTATCGGTGCAAACGTAACTGAAATGATTGCCGAAGTGGTAGTGGCGCGTAAGCTCGAAACCACAGGACACGAAATCTTGAAAGCCGTACACCCACACCCGACTATGTCGGAAGCCATTATGGAGGCTACCGCAGCCGCTTATGGTGAGGTCATTCATATCTAAGACAAAAGTTTTAAGCGCGGTCTAAAACTGCAAACGGTTGAAAGACAGCACCACAAACCGCCTTTGTGCTTTCGCAAAGGTGGTTGTTAAAACGGTAAAAGCCTCAAATGCACCCTGCCCCAAACCCTAAGGGTCTTGAAGACCCTTAGGGTTTAAGCCCAAATTTTATTTCGTGTCAAATTTGACAAAACAAGGTTTTTCGCAGAACTTAACATTGCTGGAACAGGGGGCAAGGAGGTTTGCTCGAAGTACAAAACCCCGTTTTTTGACCTTCTGACCGTTGCAACAACGCCTTTGCAAAGGTGGTTTGTTGTAAAAAAAATAAAACCTCAACAATAAAAACACGAAGCATTTTATCAAATCCTATCAAAACTATGAAAAAAATGGTGAAAAAATACATGAAAATTTATACGAAAATTTGTATTTTGGGTCTGATATGCCTGCTGCTGCTCGCTTGTCAGCCTGCTTTAAAAAAGGACATCAATCAGGCGCGTCAGTGGCTTTCCGAACAGAAATATGAGGAGGTGGTTAAATTATTGAGCAAAACAGCAAAAGACCATGCCAAACAGCCCGACGTATTTAATATGCGCGGCGTAGCCTACCTCGAATTGGGCAAGTTTAAAGAAGCCCAAGCCGATTTTGAGAAAGCCATTACACTAAACGAAAAAGACTACCGTTATTTCTTCAACTTAGGCAATCTTCATCAGAAGCAAAAAAATTATACCCTTGCCGTAGAAAATTATGAAAAGGCTTTGAAATTAGATAATAGCGTATATGAAATTCACCACAATAGCGGCGTTGTCTTATTAGCTTTGCAACGAAACGCCGAAGCCTTAGCCGTTTTGAATCGCGCCATCGACTTACAAGCCAGCGACGCAAATCTCTACCTCACGCGCAGCGAAGCCGCCGCCAAGATGAATCAGAACGAACAAGCAAAGCACGATTTGGAAAAGGCGATTTTATTAGAGCCTACTTTGGGAACGGCACATTTGCGTTTAGCGGTCTTGCAGCTTTCTCTTTCCAAAGGCAAAGCAAGCGAAGATGTTTGCCTACATTTGCAAAAGGCAAAGGAAAATGGCTTCGAGGCACAGGCACAAGCCCTATTGAATGAACATTGTAAGTAATTTTCATTTTTAAATCTAAAACTAAATATGTACAAAAAAGAACGCCCCTTTTCCGCTTTTTCCAAAATGTCTTTCTTTTGGGTAGGATTTTGGTTTTTTATCCTAACGGCTTGCCAATCCGATACAGAAAAAATACCCGACGTTTCGAATATCCCCGTAGAGGTTCGAATTGAAAGGGCAGATTTGGCATTGATGAAGGATAAAAGCGAGGCTGAAATTTTGGCTTATTTGCAGGCAAATCCTGATTTGACAGAAAAAGGGCTGCACCTTTACGAAATGGAAGATGTCAAAGCCTTGCACCTTTTGGCGCAATCGCCTTTTATCGATACGATGATGCAAAATGTAGAGCGTGTTTATCAACCTGATACCATTCAAAAAATTGAAAATGATTTAAAATTCTTTTTCCAACTTGTAAAATACTATTATCCTGAATTTCATGTCCCCAAAATATACGGCATGGTATCGGGTTATGGCACTGATTTGGTCATGACCGATAGCTTGGTTGTAGTGGGTTTGGAGTTTTTCTTGGGCGATAGGCAGGCTTATTACCGTCCGCCTGTGGAAAAAATACCCAACTATATTTGGCGCAGGTACGATATTCACTATATTCCTGTGCATTTGGCGCGTGAGGTTTCGCGTCTTTTCAATGCCTTAGACAAAGGCGACGACAATACTTTGATGAGCCAGATGATTTGGGCAGGAAAGGCGCATTATTTCATGGAAAAGGTTTTGCCCAAGATGAGCGAGGCGCAGGTAATAGGTTATACGGAACAAGAGTTAGCCACTTGTTACGAAAATTTGCCTTCTATTTGGGGCTTTTTTGTAGAAAAAAATCTATTTTTTGAAAAACAGCAACTTTTAAAGCGAAAATTTGTAGATGAAGCTCCCTTTATCGCTGAAATGGGGCAGCAGGTGCCAGGGCGCGTAGGGCAGTGGTTGGGTTGGCAAATTGTGCGTGCCTACATGAAAAATCACCCCGAAGTTTCGCTGCAAGATTTGATGAAAGAGCAAGATTATGCTAAAATTTTTAATGATTCTAAGTTTAAGCCGCAAAATAGATAAGTAGAAAAATAGTTGCAGCAAGGAATAACTAACAGTTTTTTATGAACTGTTAGTTATTGTACAATAATAAAAATAAAAAGATAAAACTTAATCGTGCATTTTCAAATCTTGATGATAGATAGAAACAAGGTCTTTTTTTAGGTCTAAATCTATCTTTTCAAGTTTTTTATCTTCATAGTCGAATTGTGATAATACGTAGTGAATCGCTGCCAAACGCGCGTCCTCTTTGTCGTCTGCATCAATCACAACCCAAGGGGCAAACTTAAAGTGCGTCTTGTCGAGCATTTTTTCGCGATAATGCGTAAAAATATCCCACTTTTCTTGTGCTTGCTTATCCACAGGGCTTAATTTCCACTGTTTGAGCGGATTTTTGGCACGCTGCTCGAAACGTTTGGCTTGTTCTTTTTTGCTCAAATTAAACCAAAATTTGATAAGAATAATGCCATCTTCGGTAATAAGATGTTCAAATTCAGAAACTTGTTCCATAAAACGTTCATAGGCTTTGGGCGTACAAAAGCCCATAGCTGGCTCTACCACTGCCCTATTGTACCAACTTCTATCAAAAAAGACCATTTCCGAAGGGTTGGGTAGGTGCGGAATGTAGCGTTGGAAATACCACTGTCCGCGCTCTAATTCGGTAGGTTTGGGCAGGGCTACAATGCGCGTTTGGCGTGGCATCAGGTGCTGGGTAAAGCGCAAAATTGCGCCTCCTTTTCCTGCGGCATCTCTGCCTTCGAAGATAATAGCCAAGCGAATGTTGTTTTTAATAATCCACTGTTGCATCTTAACAAGTTCTATTTGCAATAGTTCAAGACTTTGTTCATAGTGCAGCGTCTTGACAATGGATTTGAGGTTGATTTTTTTGGCTTTTAGCAGGGCTTTTACGCCCTTTGGTGTGGCAAGGAGGGCTAAGTCTTCTTCACTAAATTGCATAAAAGGCAAATAATTGAAGTTGAAAAAAGAAGAACGAAAAAGGTTTTTGCCTTTTTAAAGGGGTTGCAAACTCCAAATGAGCGACTCTACATCACGTATCAATTCGCGTTTTTCGAGTCTTTGTGGGGCTTCTACAAAACCTTCAACGTAAAAAATGCGATTTCGTTTTTCATCTACAAAGGTATGCGAAATAAAGGGACCACCTGCGGTGCGCGAACTCAATCGCCAAAGCGCACGCATTTCTCTACTATAATTTCCATTTCGATTGATTTCTTGGTAAAAAGGCGCAAGCATATCGGCTTGACTTTCCATATAAGAGCCATGTTCGGGGTCTTTGATGAAGGTCTTGCCTATCCAATCGCGCCATGCCAAGATGCTATCGGGTTCAAATTGTGCCTTAGAAGTATAAGGGCGGTAAGAAATGATAAGGTTTCTATCGCCCAAAGGGTCTAAATTGCGAAGTAGGATAAAACCAAGGTCGTCTTTTTTGTGATTTTGTGCTTCTAAATAGCCCAGCGGAATTTGTATTTTAAAATCATGTTGATTTTGATACTTTTCCATAAGTTTTTCGTCTTTTCCTCCTTTTAGGTTTAGTGCCAAAACGCGCTTTCGCTCGGAGGCTTCAAAGACTTCGCGGATTTTGAGCCTGTTTTCTTTCAAACTTTTAGCAATTTGTTTGTCATTTTTACCACAGATAAAAAATAGGTTTTGTCCTTTCGCAAACTCGTCTTTTTTGTAGATAAAATATGCCACACTATCGCGCATGACCTGCTCGATGGCTTGGGGCGAAAAGTATTTTTTGATGGCTTCGCTTTGTGCCGACTTGCTATCTAATGCCAACACAACCAAGACAGAATGGTGAGTGGTTAGGAAATCGCTACCCGAAGTAGGGTCTACTTTGATGAGTTTGAAGCGTGGCTCGTTGTGAATAACCCCTTGCAGCGGGTCCATTAGCACTTCGCGGACTTGTAAGCCCAAATCGCCTTTCCACTTACCTGCGTCCATGAGCAGCACTATCTCGCTGCGGCTGCCGCTGGCTTTGGGTATGAGATTTTTATATTTTTTGCTCGCATCTTCGCAAGCGGTAAAGGTAGCCAAAAGGAGAAGCAGCAGTGCCAATCCAAATGTTTTTGACTTTAAAAAAGAAGAAATTGCAGTAATCATAGCTTCTTGGGACAAGGGGATAATGAACAAAAGGGAAAATACAGGTTTTTTGAGGAGAGGCAAGTGAGTAAAATGTTTTGTTAGTTTTAGCATAAAGCGTAGCTTTGAATAACAAGATTATTGCATTGAAAAAAGCAAACTATTTTTATTCTTTCTGCATTATTACGATATACTCGTTGTTCATTGTTTCGTCTTTCTTGCCTGTTACGTTTGTCGGGCTGTTTTTGCTTGGCATACGTTTGTTGGGAATGTTACGAATAATGGTTTCTATATGCGAAAAACCTTGATGTTCAAAAAAGTCTTTGGTTATTTCGTCTGTCGGTAAAACCTCGCCTTTTACTTTTCGGTTGCCTACAACATAGCAGGCATAACCACCTTTTTTGATAGTTTTGGCTACGTTTTCAATAGACTTTTGATAGTCGTAATAAAACGAAGAAACTTCTTTGGCTCTTTTTTCGTCTGCCAACACAATTTTTTCAAGACTTTCTTTGAGTGCCAAACTGTCAAAATTACAAACTTCTTTTTGTCGTTTTCCGCCCATTAAATTGTTGTCTATTTGGTTGGCATTATCTACATCTAACCACTCGTTGGCAAGTCTTGAAAATTGTCCGTAGGCAACCGTTGTGCGACTATCTCCATAAGGCGGTGAAGTTACAACAATATCAACACTTTCATTTTCAATATATTGTACTTCATTGCTTGTATTAAAATCATAGACTTGTGAAGTCGCATTTTGTTTTTGCTCTAAAAATGATTTCAGCCCCTTGTGATTTCGGGCTAATTTACTCTGCATTAAACCAAAAACATCAGGGTTGAATTTTTGCATTTGTTCGGCTGTCATTCGGAACAATTTAAACTCGCTATTTCGTGTAAAACTGCTTTCTCTTACGGTTTCGCTAAATGCTATTTTGAAAAAATTGCTTACATTTTCGTCTTCTATTTTATCAATAAAGTTTTTGATGATGGCTAATTTTTCTTGCACGCCTTTATCAAACCAAAAATCAATGTTATTGATTTGCGGAATAACTACGCTTACCTTATTGTTAAAATTGAACATTAAGGAAAATATATAATCATTAAAATCTTTGAGGTACAAGTCTAAAACTTGTAGGTTTATTTTAGTCGTTTTTGTTTTGGCAATAAGTCGTGCCAACGGGTTTAAATCCGTTCCTATTGCATTGATTCCTTTCAAATTAGCTTCAACCAAACTTGTGCCTGTTCCGCAATAAGGGTCAAAAAGTAAATGACTATCCGTACCGTATTTTGTCAAAATACGTTCTGCAATTTGCGGTATCATCATTGCAGGGTAGTTGTGGTAGCAATGTGTAAATTGTTTGGTATTTGCCCCTACAAAGTCCCACGAAAAATCTGTATATTTTTTTTCGGTTAGTATCATTTGTAAAGTGTTTTGAGGTCTGACACAATTTTTGAAAACTCATTGATAGGTGATTTGAATTTTCCTGATTTTGTAAGATACACAAAATCAAAGAAATTCAACATTCCTATTTGTTGGGGTTGTGTGATTTCATCATAAAAATTGGTTGTGATAAACCCTACTCTAAAATCTGCCTTTACTTCAAAACTCAAATTGTATTTTTGTTTGATTTGCATACAGTCTTTTGATGTGGCAATATCCATTAGAAGTTTCCATTTGTAGGTTTGTCCTGCTCTTTCTCTCAAAGATGTTTTCATTGAGAAAATCAAAACAGGTGCTTTTTCTAATTTTTTGCTGTGATAAACCATCAAATCCACGTCTGGTTTTTGCACATCATCTCCTACCTGAATAGTAGCATAATCTTCTATGAGTTCGTGTTTCTTTGGTTTTAGTGTAATTACTAAGTCTTTGTTTATCAAGCCTTCATTTTGCAGATAAATTAGGGCATAAGCCACCAAACCTTGAAAACCATTTCCTGCAACTGCCTTTCTCGTCTGTGAGGCATCACTTATTTCGCCACTTTTGATACGTTTTTGGATAATCTTTTCAACTTCTGCCGTTGAGCTTTGCATAATTTCGGTGAGGTAAGAAATAGCCTTTTCTGCCCCAAGTTCTTTTACTTTTTTCTCAAAGTTCTGTCTGATAGGGGCAAAATAGTAACGTCCTTCTACGTCTTCAAATACTTTTTGATTGGTTTCAAGCATATCGTTTGGTTTTGAGTAGGCAGGTTGTTTTTTTTCTACAAAGTTTTCCAACCAGTATAACCCCAAAAACACAAAAAGTAACGCCCTTTTGAAAAAAATAGAAGAAAAATAAAAAAAAGAGATTTGAAAGACAAAGTGAAATCTCCAAACACAAGAAAAACGAATAAAAAGATAGGCTATCGTAGTTGTGCCTTTTTATAGAGCCTGCCTACCTTCTAAATGCTTTGATAGGTTTGGATATGACGGCTTTTAGTCTTGAAAAGTCATTTTTTTTTCAGACTTTTGCCCTACTATTTTTCACACACCCTAAAACCACACACAGATGAGCATTATCGCCCTTATTAAAGAAGATAAAATTCCGATTGATAAACGGGTAGCCCTCACCCCTACACAGTGCCAAGAGGTACGAAAACTTTTTCCTTCTGTGGAAATTTGGGTAGAAAAAAGCCCAATTCGCTGTTTTTCAGATGCAGAATATGCGCAGGCAGGTTGTAGATTGGTAGAAAAAGCCGATTTAGAGCAGGCAGACATTCTTTTGGGTGTAAAAGAAGTACCCATTCCAAATTTGGTGGCGGAAAAGACCTATTTTTTCTTTTCGCATACTATCAAAATGCAGCCCTATAATAGAAATTTGTTGCGCGAAATTTTGGCAAAAAACATACGCCTGATAGATTACGAAGTGCTGACAGACGCAAAAGGCGAGCGCGTGATAGCTTTTGGAAGGTATGCAGGTTTGGTAGGCGCGTATAATGGTTTGCTTTCCTATGGAAAAAAAATGCAACTTTTTGATTTAAAACCTGCGCACCAATGTTTTGATATGCAGGAATTAAAACTCGAACTCGAAAAAGTGAAACTCCCTGCGGTGAAGATAGTCGTAACGGGCGGCGGCAGAGTCAGTAAAGGCGCAATAGAGATGCTCCAAATGGCAGGCATTAGGCAGGTTAGCCCCCAAGCGTATCTAAGCCAGCACTTTGAAGAAGCCGTTTTTACCCAACTGCGCTCACAAGATTATCACTTGCACAAAGAAAACCAACCCTTTGAGGCGAAAGAATTTTATCAACACCCTGAAAATTTCAAGGGCGATTTTCTAAAATATGCGCATTGCACCGACTTGCTTATCGCTGCCGCTTATTGGAATCCGAAAGCTCCGCTCCTTTTTACAAAGGAGGAAATGCGACATAGTGATTTTAAAATAAAAGTCATTGCAGACGTTACCTGCGATATCGAGGGTTCGATTCCTTCTACACATCGCCCCAGCACGATAGCCCAGCCCAATTACGACTACAATCCGACCACAGAAAAAGAGGAAACTGCCTTTTCGCGCCCAGAAAATATTACCGTTATGGCGGTAGATAACCTGCCTTGCGAACTACCACGTGATGCTTCACGCGATTTTGGTAGGGAAATGATAGCCCAAGTTTTGCCTCACCTTTTGGGTGCAGATGCGGAAAAGCGTGTAGAAAATGCGACTATCGCCGATAAAGGCAGCCTTTTGCCTAAGTTTGCCTACTTGCAGGCGTATGTAGAGGGCAAATAAGGTAGGAAAAGCCAGATAGGACAAGTAAGATAGAAAAATCGTTCAAAATTTGGATAAAAATAAAGTAGCAGGCGGCAAGCAGTCCTTCATCTTTGTCTTGGGGGCTTGTCGAAAAGGGCGGTCTTCCAACTCAAAAAATGCCACTTTCGCCAAGCCTCTGCCGCTTCTAATTTTCATTTTTTATGTCTATTTTTAAAACTTGAACACAAGCAATAATTTCAAAAACTGCGCTTTTTGCTAAGAGCGTCCCAATTTTCGCTTCAAAGTGTTGATATTTTGTGCCAAATTGGGATACGAGGGATTGATTTCATACAAACTTTCGAGCGAACCCAAAAGAGCTGCCATATCGCTGATGGTGGCGTAGATGTGTGCCGCTCCTGCCATAGCCCCGAAATGACGCGGTTCGCGTTTGAGGGTTTCTTTGATGTCTTCGAGAGCTTGTTTGTAATTGCCCCTTAAAAAATAGGCGGTGGCGCGTTTGTTCCAGGCTTCGGCGTAGGAATCTTTGTAGAGCAGGGCTTCGGTAAAAATTTTGATGGCATCATTGTAGTTGCCCGCAGTGAGGGCTTCATTGCCTTCTTTCATCATCAAATTGAGAGAGGCATCTCCGCTATCGAGCCAAATTTGCCAAATCTGATTGATAATCACTTCGGCGCGAGTTTCTTGGCGAGCGTTTTTGAGCAGGGTAAAGAGGCGGTCTAAGATTTCTTCTTTTCGTGTCATGGCGGTAGGAAGTTAAGGAAGTTAGGTAAAAGAATTAGAAAAGGAAAGACAAAGGGTGTGCATAACACTTTTATTTTGAAGGTGGAAGGGCAAAGGTAAAAAGATGAAGGTAAAAAGAGAAAAAAGGCTTTTTCCGTTTTGAAGCAGCAAAACACTTATCAAAGGGCAAAAATTAGCCCAAAAAAGCAAATTTTAGAAACACACTTTCTTTTTTTTGGCTTCAAATCGGGCTTAGACCCAAAAAGAGGCGCGAAAAAGGGCTTTGCTACCAAAAGGGCAGTTTTACCCAAATAACACAACAAGAAAGCGAAAAGTTCAATTCCCTTTTAGAGCCTACCGACAAAATATTTTTTTAAAAAATTGCTGCATTTGGAAAAAAAACGTATTTTTGGCTTTGAGGTAGCAAAAGCCCCCTCGATTTTTGCAAACTTCTTTTTTTCCATCTTACATTCCTATTCAAATGGTCAATAGCGGCAAGGAAATTTCGAAAAATGAAGCCAATAAATTAGAAAACTTCATCAAATACGTCCAAGAGCGTATCGTAGATTTAACCAACTTAGAAATCAAGACCATTGTCGGCGAATTTGATGTAACCGTTGATAATGAAATTGCGCCCCGTCAGGGTGAGGATTTTAAGGTGATGAATAGCCGCATCAATTTGATTGATGGCGACATCACGACCCACATCAGCAACGATTTAGTCTATGACAAATACGAATGGTTGCGCAATTTTCACGCCCACAAAGAGGAGCGCGGACACGAAATTATCAATAGCAACATTCAAGCAATTATGTCTTTGATTGAACTATTCAAAAAAACAAATCAGGAACAGAAAAAATAAGTGCGCCCGCCCTCTCACTGCTGCGCTTTGCGGAGGGCGCGTAGCCTTCAAAGCGTTCTTTCTTTTTCTAAATCGGCTTGTAACTGTTTCCTATGGCAAATTTTTTAAATAAATTAGCGACCGATTTGCTGCGCTTAGAAATCAATACCATCATCAAAGATGAGATATTGTGCGTAACAGCAAATTCCTACCGTCGCGAGCTTTTTGATTTGGCAGAAGAATATCGCGCCAAATTGGTAGAGTTCAATGGCACAAACTACATGTATGATGTTACAGCGGAAGATTTGCTCAACGAGCAGTTTAGCCAACGCACAGGCGGCGAGTTGGGTTTTTCTGAAATTATAGAGTATTGTGATAAAAAAATTGAACTTTTTATCAATACCATCGAAGCTGCACCCGACAACCAAGACCTTCTGCGCTATGCCAAAGAGTGTAAAATCATGGCTTCGCGCATCAAGACCCAAAGTCTGCGCATCATAGATGTCTTAGAATTGCAAAAAGAACTCTATCCCGACCAAGAATGGGCGTGGAACAATGACTATCCCGACCACCAAATTGATAAAATTGCCGACCTACCCTTAGAAGCCGACCAAATTGCGATTATCCGAAAGGCGAGCGAAATTGGCACGCAACACGTTGTCTTGCAAACCGTTGTGCAGGTGCAGGGCGATATTACCTCTTATATGACCAATCGCTTTTTGCGCCATACTGAAAAGGAGCAGCGAATGATGATAGAGATGCACCAAGAATCTATCAGCACAGGTATCCGAATGTGGCAGGGCTTATTCAAAGCCATTGGCTCTTTGGCTTCGGGCGTTTTCAATGCCGTAACCAAAAATACGCGCAGTGCCGCAGGCAGAAGTGCAGGCGCAGGCGGCAGCATGGGCGTACCTACACGTGCCAGCATGCGCAGGCAGAAAGAAGACAAGTAATCGTGCTTTTTGACTATTTTTAAACCTAAGAATATGGTAAAAAAGCTCACCTATATTTGGGATTTCTTCCTCACTTTGCGCCACCAATTTGTGTTAGCTACCTACCTGCCTGATTTTTTTCGCTACTTGGTGCGTTTCATCAGGCGGGGCGGTTATAGCGTCCGCACAGAATTTGAGTATCAGCCCAAGACGGCAGCTGCCCCGATAGCTTTTCAATTTCATTCTTTTATTCAATTAGATGGCGATATTGTGTTTTACTGTCCGCACATTCGCCGCTACCCTACGGCGGAATGGGCGCAAACCTATGAAAAAGCCTATCAAACTCATTTGAAGGCACTCGACGATTTTATTATCGTCATGGAGCGCGGCTTGGGTTTTATTGGTTTTCTCTTTTCCCTGCCTATCTTTATAGGAGTCAATTACAAACTGTTAGACGATTTTGTCAATCTTATCATTACAGGCAGTTTTTCGGAAAACTTGCAGCAAGAATTATGGAGTTTGGCTATCTTTCTGGGGTCTTCTTTTGCCCTACCTTTTGTAGTCAAATGGATTGCGCCCTATGCCTTTAAAGTGGTTTGGTACTTTGTCAAGCGTTATTTCGGAAAGAAATTGCCCATATAGCAGCCAAAAAATCAGGGGTAGAAGATGGGCTTTTTTATCTCTAATGCCTTGTTTTTCAGGGTGTTGCCGCAAAAGCGATTTTTTTTCAAACTTTTTTCCGTTTTTTTTCGATTTAGATTTGTTTTTCGAAAAATATGCCCTAACTTTGCAGTCCAATTAGAGAGGTAAATAGAAAAGCCTTTTTGTTTCCTCAAATTGATGCAGTATATAGGTCTTTCCATATACACGGGTGTAGTTCAACGGTAGAATAGCGGTCTCCAAAACCGTTGATCATGGTTCGAATCCATGCACCCGTGCAAAAAAGCAAAACAAAGACAAGCACGTTTATACCTTTTTAATAATACCTTTATTAGAAAGGCAGAAAAAAGTCTTTTGAGCAGATAAAATGAGTTAGGTGAGTAAAGAGCCACAATTCTTTACTCACCCTTATTTTTGATACTTTTTGTATCACTTCTCTTTTCTGTTTGTTCTTCTTTGTCGCTTTATCCCTATCTTCAACAGAGGTCTTACCCTTAGACGCACTTCCTATGAACCGTTTTATCGAGTTTTTGAAAGAAAGCCGTACCGAAATGTTAGAACACGTTACCTGGTCTAAATATGCAGATTTGCAGCGCACCTCGGTAGTGGTTTTAGTCGCTACTCTGATTTTTGCACTTGTCATCAAGGGCATGGATATGAGTTTTCAAGCAGGCGTTGCCGCCCTTTACGACCTTTTCTAACCTTTATCAATCCTGATAACGGAAAGAACAAGCGCGGTGCAAGCCCTTTTGTCCCTTTCTTTCAACTTTTATCTTTACCTTCTCATACTTTATCAAGGCGATGAGCAAAAAAAATACCGACACAACAACCTCGCAGAGCAAAGAAAAAAATGCCGCACAAGAGGAAAAACGCGAACCACGCTTGGAGTGGTATCTGCTTAGAGTGGTAAGCGGACAGGAACGCAGTGTCAAGCTCTACCTCGAAAAGGAAGTGAATATCAATAAGTTGGGTGAGTATATTGCGCAGGTGGTAGCTCCTACTGAAAAGACTTTCCAACACCGTAGGCTCAAAGATGGCAAGGTAAAGAAAGTAGTCGTAGAAAAGAATACCCTCCCCGGATATGTCTTAGTTCAGACCAACTTAGGACTCTCTAATGCAGGTGAGCTTATTCACCTTATTACAAACGTACCCGGCGTTATCAATTTTTTGCGTGTAGATGGTGAAGCCATTACCGATATGCCCAAGCCTATGCGCGAAAGCGAAGTTAGGAAAATATTGGGCAGGTTAGAAGCCGCCGAAGAAACTACCGCTACCGCAGACGACCTTCACTTTGTCGTAGGGGAGTCGGTCAAGGTGATGGAAGGTCCTTTTGCCTCTATGAACGGCATTGTAGAAAAGGTCTATGAAGATAAAAAGAAACTCAAAGTGAGCTTCAAAATCTTCGGAAGCCGCCAGCAGCCTATCGAACTAGGCTATTTGCAGGTAGAAAAAGTGAAATTTACAGAAAGCGAAGATACAGAATAAATTTGCTTTTGCGCCCAAACCTTGTGAGATGTGAGGGCATAAAAGCAGCGCGGCTCCTTGATGCGTTCTATACTCTTTGAGCCACGTCGGAAAATTGAGCTATGTTGTGCTTCCCAACCTGATAGCTTCGATTTTGCCTTTTCCCAAGAACGCATTTTTGATACAATAAGACCCTCTTACTCGAATTGTATCGCCTCAAATACCTCTTATCGTTTCTTATACAGTCTTCTATACAGTCATGGCAAAAGAAATCAAAGCATACGTAAAAGTGCAGGCTAAAGGTGGTCAGGCAAACCCTTCGCCGCCGTTAGGTCCCGCACTCGGCTCGAAAGGTATCAACATCATGGAGTTCTGCAAGCAGTTCAACGCTCGCACGCAGGATAGAATGGGACAGCTTCTGCCTGTTATCATTACCCTTTATGCTGATAAATCTTTCGATTTTGTTATCAAAACGCCTCCCGCTCCAAACCTATTGATGGAAGCGGCAAAAATCAAAGGTGGCTCTGCCGTTCCAAATCGCGACAAAGTAGGAAGCGTAACTTGGGAACAAGTGCAGCAGATTGCCGAAATTAAAATGCCTGACTTGAACGCCTTTACCCTCGAATCGGCTATGAAAATGGTAGCAGGTACGGCGCGTAGTATGGGTATCAACGTTACGGGCAAAGCACCTTGGGAAAACTAAGCCTTTCCCTATCCTGAAAAAGTGTAGTTGCACTTTTTCGCTTCTCCATAAAGGCTATCTTGGGGCGTTTGTCTGATACAAAGGCGACCAATAATAGCGCGTAGGAGATTGATTTTCAATCGTTATTACTACAAATCTGAATCCGCATCATGGCAAGATTAACCAAAAAACGCAAAGAAGCGTTAGCAAAATACAACCCTCAACAGGAGTATAGCCTCGAACAGGCTGCCGAAATTGTAAAACAAATCAGCCTGACAAAGTTCGATGCCTCTGTTGATGTGGATGTGCGTTTAGGCGTAGACCCACGCAAAGCCGACCAGATGGTGCGCGGCGTTGTAACCCTCCCACACGGAACAGGTAAGCAAGTGCGCGTATTAGCCCTCGTTACGCCTGATAAAGAAGCAGAGGCGAAAGCAGCAGGCGCAGACCATGTAGGTTTAGACGATTATATCCAAAAAATCGAAGGCGGCTGGACGGATATCGATGTCATCATCACGATGCCTACCGTAATGGCAAAAGTAGGTAAGTTGGGACGTGTCTTAGGTCCGCGCGGCTTGATGCCAAACCCTAAGGCAGGTACAGTAACGATGGACGTAGCCAAAGCCGTTACAGAAGTAAAGGCAGGTAAAATCGACTTCCGCGTTGATAAGACGGGTATCGTACACACCTCCATCGGTAAGTCTTCTTTCAGCCCTGCACAGTTGAAAGAAAACGTAGAGGAGCTATTGCAAACTTTGGTTCGCTTGAAGCCTTCTTCTGCAAAAGGTACTTACTTCAAAAGCATTCACCTTACTACTACCATGAGTCCGTCTGTGAAAGTAGACAAAAACTCTATCAAGGGTCTTTAATTCGCCAAACGCTCTAATCCTCTGAAATCATGACTAAAGAAGAAAAAATACAACTCGTTGATGAGCTGACCGAAAAACTTTCGGGTACTACCTACTTTTATATCACAGACACTGCGGGCTTGAGTGTTGCACAAATCAATGCCTTCCGCCGTCTTTGCTTTGAAAAAGGCATTAGCTATCAGGTAGTAAAAAACTCCCTCATCAAAAAAGCCTTAGAACGCTTAGACGTAGATTACGCACCCGTCTATGACCACTTGAAAGGCTCATCTGGTATCATGTTTGGCTCGGAAGTGGGCAAAGCACCTGCCGAAGTCATCAAGGAGTTCCGCAAGAAATTCAACTCTGAAAAGCCCCTCTTTAAAGCGGCTTCCATCGATTCTTCACTCTTTATCGGAGAGAAGAACTTGGAAACCTTGGCTACCCTCAAATCTCGCGAAGAGCTTATCGGCGAAGTGGTTATGCTTATCCAATCGCCTGCACGTCGCGTAGTGGGAGCTATCAAAAGTGGTGGCGGCAGAGTGGCGGCTATGGTTAAGGGTATTGCTGAAAAAGCAAGCTAAACCGCGCCTTTCCTATTCGTATGCTTTAATGATGGCACTCATTTAAAGCCCACGCCTTCTTTTGCTTCCAATCTGTGCCGCCCCTCCGCTTCGGCTCTGTTACAAGCCAAGCACTTTCTTTTCAAACTCATTTCACGAACTCTCTAAATTTCATATCATAATGGCTGACTTGAATGCTATCGCTGAACAACTTGTAAATCTTACCGTTAAAGAAGCTAACGAACTTGCTGACATCTTGAAAGAACAATACGGCATCGAGCCTGCGGGTGGTGGTGCTATCATGATGGCGGGTCCTGCTGCGGGTGGCGAGGCTGCTGCTGCTGAACAGACCGAGTTCGACGTTATCTTGAAGTCAGGTGGTGCTGCTAAATTGGCAGTTGTAAAACTTGTAAAAGACCTTACTGGTTTGAGCCTCACTGACGCTAAGAAATTAGTTGACGAAGCTCCTAAGCCTATCAAAGAAAAAGTAAGCAAAGCCGAAGCTGAAGACTTAGCGGCTAAGTTGAAAGAAGCTGGTGCAGAAGTAGAAGTGAAGTAATTTTCACCCCATTCTGGCAAAACTTTGCTTGTAAAAAAGCACCTTATTTTTCAAATAGGGTGCTTTTTTTGTACCTTGCCCCAAGATGCTATCGCATTACATTATCATTTACCCTTTCCATCTACACGCCTTATGCGCATCTCCTCCCAAACAGTAGAGCAAATCCGAACCGCCCTCCAAATCGAGGACGTTGTGGGCGATTTTCTGACCCTCAAAAGAAAGGGGCAAAACCTATGGGCGTGCTGTCCTTTCCATCACGAAAAGACTCCTTCTTTTTCTGTTACGCCGCTAAAAGGCATTTTCAAATGTTTTGGTTGTGGAAAAGCAGGTGATGCCATTACTTTTTTGATGGAACTGGAAAATATTAGCTATACTGATGCGCTTGTTTATTTAGCTAAAAAATATAATATTGAAATCATAGAGCGCAAGGTTTCGCAAACAGAAGAGGAACAATTGGCTTTTCAGGAACAGGAAAGTTTGCTTATTGTCATGAATTTTGCAACCCAACATTATCATTCCCTTCTGACAAAAAGTCAGGAAGGGAAAGCCATCGGACTTTCCTATTTCAAAGAACGCGGTTTTAATTTACAAACTATTGAAAAATATCAATTAGGTTATAGTCCGGATAGTTGGGATAATCTGTTGCAAGAGGCTATTAAACAGGGATTTAGCGAGGCGAAGTTGGAAAAAGCAGGGCTATTGGTCATAAAGGAGGAGCAAAAAAAATACGACCGTTTTCGAGGCAGGGTCATGTTTCCTATTCAAAATTTGGTAGGCAAAACCATTGCCTTTGGTGCGCGTACCCTCAAAAAAGATGACAAACCCAAGTATCTCAATTCGCCCGAAACCGAGATTTATCATAAAAGCGAAATTTTATATGGTATTTTTCAAGCAAAAAGTGAAATTAGAAAAAAACAAAACTGTTATTTAGTAGAAGGTTATACCGATGTCCTTTCTTTGGCGCAGGCAGGGATTCAAAATGTAGTCGCCTCCTCTGGCACTTCCCTAACCGAAGGGCAAATCCGTTTGCTCAAAAGGCTCACCTCACAAATTACGGTCTTGTATGATGGCGACGCTGCTGGTATTCGCGCCGCTCTTCGCGGTATAGACCTCATTTTGAGCGAGGGCATGGACGTAAAAGTGGTCTTGCTTCCCGACGGCGAAGACCCCGATAGCTATGTGCGAAAACAAGGCGGACTGGCTTTGGAAAATTTTATAGATAAAAATTCAAAAGATTTTATCCGTTTTAAAACAGAATTTTTCTTGCAAGAAACTGCCCAAGACCCACTAAAAAAGGCGCAGGTTATTACCGAAATCGTAGGTAGTATTGCTAAAATTCCTGATGCAATAAAAAGACAGGTCTTTTATCAAACATGCAGCAATATTTTGGGAATAGAAGAAGAAATTTTAAGACAAGAGGGCAGTAAAATCACACAAAAAGAACAGAATAAACAAAAAATAGATAATTTTCAGCATAAAAAAAATGAACCTTTAAGCCCCACTACCCAAGAAGCGGAATCGAAAAAAGCGCATACGCCTGATAAAAATATTTTAAGACAAGAAGAAATTGTGCGGCTTTTGGTGCGATATGGGCAGATGGAATTGGGCAACTTGCGCGTTTGTGAGTATTTGCTCGAAGAAATGGACGGCATAGATTTTTCAAAGCCTGCCTTTCGTCAGATTGTAGAGGCTTTCAAACACAACACCAAAACAGACGCAGACTTGCTCTTGCAATCGCAAGACCCCGAAGTGCGCTATATCGTGAGCGATTTTTTGATGGAAAAGCATGAATTAAGCCCGAATTGGGAAAAAAAGGCAGATGTTTTTGTCCCCAACGAAGTGGATTTATTGGGCGAGGTCTTGCTCAAAAAAGTTCTCTATGTGAAATTACAAATACTAAGAAATCTTTTTCATCAAAATTTAAACAAAATAAAAGAAACTGAAAGCATAGAAGCACAGATGGAACTTCTTGCAATCCAACAAAAAATAAAAGAAGATGAAATGCAGATTGCCAAATATTTGGGAAATGTAATCGCTAAGATATAACTTCAAAAAACAGTCTTAAAAAACAATCTTGAAATGTTTATGTCAATTTTCTAATAAACTTTTGGCTACTGCCAAGATTGTAAGCGGATTTGGGGCTGCTTCGGTGGGCGTATTTTGGATATGATTCAAACTATTGGTGATGCCAAAACGCCGCAACGACTCTAAATTATAGGCTTGCGCTGCCGCTTCGGGCGTATCGTAGAGTCCTAAGTAAATGCGTTTGCCTTTATCGTATAAAACGGCGCGAAAACGGCTGCCATCTTTGGAAACGCCGCGATAAGTGGTTGTGTTTTGGGTCTGATGCACGTTTTGGTGGCGGCGCAGGTCGGACATGGTCGCCCATTCTAAGTTTTCTATCCTACAATCGAGCTTATTGGAATTGAGCATGCGCACGAAAAGGCGTTGGCTGACAGGGGGCTTTTTTACAAACTCTTTGGCTAAAATTTTATGTAAGTATAAAGTTTCTACTTTGCTATTTTTTACAAATTGCAAGACCGCATAGCCTGCCGAATGTAGTCGCCAGCCTTCAGTAAGTGCCTTTGTTTTAAGAAATAAAAAACCTTCTCTACAAATCTTTACTTTTTGAGTTGAATTAGTGAGGGGCAGGTGCATCGAGGGTTCAGATTTAGAGCGAAATTATACAAAATGGGTAAGGGCGGCGGTTTTATTTTTCGCACCTAAAAATACGTTTTTTTGCTCTATTTCGTTTGGGCAAAAGAAGCGATTTTATTACATACGACAATTTTATTGCCATAAAGAAAGGCAGAAGTCTTCTTCCGCACGCATTTCCGCTTCTTCTTCCTCGCTATGGTCGTCATAGCCTAAAAGGTGCAACAAGCCATGCGCCATGACACGCCGAAGTTCGGTTTCGAAAGATACCCCAAAATCAGCCGCATTTTCGCGCACACGCTCTACACTCACAAAAATATCGCCCTCGATGGCGGCAAAATCGTCTTGCTCAATTTTAACCTTATTGATGTCAATAAGTTCAGTAGTATTAACTATTTCAGTTGCCTCTTTTTCGCTGTTATCAAAGGTAATGATGTCGGTAAGGGTATCGTGTCCCAAATATTGCAGGTTCATTTCATAGAGATATTCGTCGCTGCAAAAGATGTAATTGAGCGTCTTGATGGTGGCACGATAAGAAGCGGCGATTTTAGAAAGCCAGACGCGCGTTTGCATAGGACTTTCTATTTCAAAGTTTGTTTGTTCTTGGAAAAAATCTATTTCACCAACAAAAGAGAGGCTATCAGAGGCAGCATTGGGCATATCAGGCTATTAGTTTTTATCGTGCAGATGAAAGATAAGTTCTATTTTAGTACCTTCGTCGTGAAAATATACTTCGTCGGCTAAATTTTTAATGATGTAGATGCCACGTCCGCCGGGGTTGTAGAGATTTTCGGGAGCTGTGGGGTCGGGCAAATTATCGGGGTTGAAGCCTTTTCCTTGGTCTTTGACGATAAAGCGCAGTTTTTTTTCACCAACGAGTTCCAAAGAAAGCTCCACTAATTTATTCTTGTCGCTTTTATTTCCATGTATAATTGCATTATTGACCAATTCGGTAACTGCTACCAACACATTGGCAAAAATATTTTCATTGATACCATACGCATCACGTGCATTTTCGATATAGCTTTCCACCACGCGCACGTTTTCAGTCAGAGAGGGGATTTTTAATGTAAAAGGCTTCATTTTACCAAAATTTACAAGAGAAAGACTTGGATAAGATTAGGATTGCGCTTAGACGCTCGCAAAGATACGCAAATAAAACAAAACAAAAGCAAGCCATTTGGAAAGCCGCCCTTTCGAGGGCAGGCTTCCCAAACGATTAGAGTTTTTTGAAATACTGATTGACATACTGCTTGTAGTAGGGGTGCAGGGCTGGCGGAATGGTTTTGAGCAACTCTATTTGCTTTTCTTTTTCTTTGAGATAGTCGGAAAAATTGTCGTTGGGCGGCACGCGCTTTTTGGTTTTGGCTTGTTCGGCTTCGCGCTCTTTATCGAGTTCGCGCTCTTTTTGTGCCTTTTCCGATTCCAAAAGGCGCGTCATGATTTCTTTCTGCCTTTCGATAAGCTCTTGTGTGATGCGCTTATTGACCAAATCTTCTTCGGTTTTTTCCATCTGTTCGAGAAGCTCACCCATTGTACCATTGCCTTTTGAGCCACCTTCTTTGTCGTCATTTTCTTCGCCCTCTTCGCCGTCGGGGTTATTGGGGTCGCCTTGATTGCCTTTTTGCTTTCCTCCTGCCTTCATCTGCTCCTGTACGGCGCGTCTGATGGCTTCCTGTTCGGCGGCTAATTTGGAAAGTTCTTCGGAAAGGGCGCGTCCTGATTTGCCACTTTTTTGCAACTGCTGAATCCGCTGGTTGAGCGATTGTTGCATCTGCCCCAAACTGGGCTTATTGCCCGGCATGCTACACATCTGCTGCCCCGGCATGCCCATCGACATCATTTGCTGCATCTGCTCTAATACGTCGGATAGCATCAGGGCTAAGTTGTTGATAGAGGTCATGGTGCGCTGTTGCTTTCCTGCGGCGATGTCTGCTCGGCGGTCTTGTATCGATTTTAAGGACTGCTCGATGTAGTCGTTCATGTCGGTAAGTTCGCGCATCACGAAACTTTCTATTTGGAAAGATTTTTTCGCTAAGGCACGCAAACTGTCTTCTACAATTTTGGCATCATCTACCAATTTGAGCTGCTTTTGGCTCAAAACATTAAATTGGGGGTCGCTGGGCGAAAGGTTGCGGAAGCCTTCCATGATGGCTTCTTGGTCAAAAGAGAGTTTGAGCAAATTTTCTAAGATGGCGCGTAAGTCGCCGTAATCTTGCTGCATGGCTTGCATTTCCATAGATTGTGCCATCTGCTGCATCTCTTGTGCCATTTTTTTCATCTCTTGGGCAGCATTTTTTTGCGATTGGGCGGCTTTCTGCTTGTTTTGTTTGCCCAATTCTTGACTGCTTTTCTGCTGCTCCTGCTCAATTTGCTCCTGATTTTGGTCTAAATCGTCCAAATCGCGCTCATTTTGCAGTTCCTCGTTCATTTCTTTTAGCTCCTCCATTTCCTTTTCGAGTTGCTCAAATTCTTGATTGAGGTTGTCTTGTTTTTCTTTTTGCTCTTGGAAGGCTTGATTTTGCTTGTCTTCCTGTTTGGGGTCGGATTTAGCCGCTTGTTTTTCGTCCAATTTTTTGGTTTCTTCGGCAAGCTGCTCTTGTTTTTGTGCCAAATCTTCCAACTGTTGGGCGATGTCTTCCATCTTTTTATCCATCTGCAACTGCTTGAACATTTCTAAGGCGCGGTCGAGTTCTTTTTCTACATTGAGTTGTTTTTTCTCAATTTGCTCTAAAAGCTCCTTCAAATCTTCCGATTTGGCATTTTCCTGCAAAAGTTCGTTGAGCTTTTCATAGAGTTTTTTGGTTTCCTCGTCCAGCATTTCGTCCATGAGCTTTTGGAGTTGCTCGGCTTTTTCGGCTACGCGCTCATTTTTTTTCTGCCCTGCGCGTTCTTCTTTTTCGTTGAGAAGGTCGTTTTCTTGACTCATTTTGTCAATTTTTTTAGAAAGTTCCTCGTGCTTTTTGAGGAGTTCTTCTAAGGCTTTTTTGTCCTGCCAAGAGAGTTCTTTTTTGCCTTTTAATCTATCTTGCATTTCTTTGAGTTTTTCCTGCAAAATTTCGGCTTCTTTAAGGGCTTCATTCATCTGTGCCTCTGCCTGTGAAGCGGCTTGCTCTGCCTCTTGTTTTAGTTCGCGGCTTGAAGGGAGGGCAAAGCGGAAAGTTGCACTGCGGCTGCTTTTGCTACCTCTGATGCCGTCATTGTCCCAGACTTCGGTGAAATATTCTATCTGCTGCCCTGCTTTGAGTCCTAATTTTTGCAATTCAAGCTGATAGAAATACTGCTGACTAATTGCATTTTTATTGTGTGCAATGGGCAAGGTCTGAAATTTCGCCTGCTGATTGGGTGCGTTGGGGTCGCTGATGCGGTAGTGTAGCGCAATTTTAGAAATGCCATAGTCGTCGGAAACCGCTCCGCCAAGTGCGATATAGTCGTACATGAGGGTATCTTCAAATTCGGTAAGCGAAATTTGTGGATACTCGTCGGGAATAACGTTTAGGAAATATTTAATTTCCTCCTTATTTTGGCTATACTGATTTTTGAGTTTGATGTGATAGGCGGTAGAAGTAAGGGCTTTTTTATCATACTCAAAGACAGCTTCGCCTACCTCTTTTGCTGCTTGTGGCAGCGAATCGCTTTCGAAGACAAACGTAATTTGCTCGGTTTCTTTGGTTTGGAAAAGCCACTTAACGCGCGTGCCTGCGGGTATGAGGGCATTTCCTGTGTTTTCTACTCGCTCGTTTTTCTTACCAATATAGGCAGGATATTCTAAAAGCATCTGAAACTGACTGATATGCGGACGCTCGCGCAATAGAATGGTATAGTTTTTAGAAAGATAGCCTTCGCCTTCTAAGGCAAAGTCTATTTGTTTCTGAATTTTATTAAAAGTATAGGTATAAAGCCCGTCAGCCTGCTTTTCCATCTTGATTTTCCTACCCGAAGGCAAATAGATAAAGACATCTTTGGGCAGTGCCTTGCCTTTTAGGTGCGCTTCAAGCGTAAAATCTTCATTTCGAAAAGCCTCTAAGGTCTGATTTTTTAGCTCAAAAGAAAAGGGAGCTTGGGGAGCGTAGCTTTCATTGTAATTGATAAGCCGCTCGGTGCTAACTTTAAAAAGGTCGATGTCTATTAGCAAAAGCGCACCAACGATAAAAAGAGGAAAGATAAGAAAGCGCACATACTTTCTATTTTTTTTGTAATCTATCGCCCTTGTAAAGGGAATGGGCGCAATTTGAGCGGCTTTCTGATTGACGCTGGCTTGCCAAAGGGCATTTCTATCAAAATCTGCCGACTGCCCATGCAGTTGCAAGACATTGAGCAAGCGGTCGTCTATTTCGGGAAAGTGTGAGCCAATATTTTTGGCTGCTTCTACGTCGCTTAGTTGGCGACGCAAGTCGATGAGCCTATAAATCGGAATCAAGACCCAATAAAGCAGCGAGGTAAGGCTAAGGGCAAGGAAGCCATAAAAAAGGCTGGCGCGTAGGGTAGTAGAAAAATTGCCAAAATATTCCAACATGTTCACCACTGCAAACGCCGTTATCAGGGCGCAGACAGCTAAGATGCTTCCCTTGATGAGCATATTTTTGTAGTATTTCCGCTTGTAGGCTTGCAGATTCGCAAATACATTTTCAATGGGCGTAGGCATAGGAAAAATAGAATAGGCGTGTGTTGAAACAAGAAAGGCAAACAAGGCATAAAGGCTTGCTATCTTAAAAACCAAAAGAGGGACTTAGGGTTTTAGATACGTAAAGATAAAAAGATTTGTTGGTTTTTGCACGTTGCGCCCCCAAAAGAAAGACTTAAAAATTGTTATTGCGCTTTCAAAAAAAATCGCCTACCTTACAAGCGCATTTTCTACTAACAGTTTTTCTTTATTTAAAAAAATAAAAATAATAAATGAAAAAAATACGCCATTCCCTCCTATTTTGGGCAATGACCCTCTGGGCAGGGGCATTTTCCTTGTCGGCACAAAAAGTTACAGAGCCGCTGATTTTGGGGCAGACTTTTCGCCTCGAATCTGAAATATTGCAGCAAGAGCGCGGCATCAATCTCTACCTGCCGCCCGAATATAACGAAAATGATACCTTGCGCTATCCTGTTCTCTATCTTTTAGATGGTTCTTTCAACGAGGACTTTGTGCATGTAGTGGGTTTGGTTCAGTTTCTCAATATGTACCAACTTTTGCCTCCAATGATTGTGGTCGGCATTGCCAATACAGACCGCAAACGCGATTTTACCTATCCTACCACGATTGAAAAGGACAAAAAAGATTTCCCTACCACAGGCGGCTCGGCAGCCTTTATCGCCTTTATAGAAAAAGAATTACAACCCCATATTGCGGCGCAGTATCGCACCAACGGCATCAAGGCACTTGCAGGTCAGTCTTTGGGAGGCTTAGTGGCTACCGAAATTTTATTGAAAAAAACGCAGCTTTTTCAGCATTATTTTATTGTTAGTCCAAGTCTTTGGTGGGATAATCAATCTTTACTCAATTATCTAAACCAAAAAAACAAACCTTCCGATTTTACAACTGTGAAAAGCGTCTTTGTAGCGGTAGGAAAAGAAGGGCGCGTGATGGAGGCTGATGCTAAGAAATTGTATCAAAGTTTGCAAAAAATGAAAATCGCGTCACTCGATTTTGCTTTTCTGCCCCAAGAGAATCACGCCACAGTGCTACATCAAGCCCTGTATCGCGGACTAAGAATTTGGGGTAGTAAGCAGGCAAAAAAATAGGAAACCTGTGAGAAAAAAGATAAAAAACACAAAAAAAGCGTGAAAAGACAGTGCGTGAAAAGATAGAAAAAATCTAATGCGCTCGGTTTTTCTCTAAGGTTACTTCTATGTGGCAATAAAATAAATCAGCCTCTTGGGTAGGAAAGGTCTTGACTTCAAGGGGCTGACTGGCTTTGCGTGCCATTTCGATAAGCCCAATATTGCCGCCCTTTTTACCGTCGGTACGCGGAACTTTTCGCTGCTGACGGTAGTAGCGGCGCAGGTCGTTGGGAGAAAGGGAGCTAATGTGCGCACAACGCTGCAAGATGGTGCTGATGTGTTCTAAGTCGGATAAGTTGTTGGCGTGAATGTGGTATGCCTGCTCGGTTTCGACGATAGCAATTAGCCCAAAGCCGATATTTTTGCGCTCCAAAACCGAAAAGCGTTGGTCTTTGGAATATTTGCTAATGTTTTGCGCCAATTCTATCACTACGGCAAAAAGGCGGTTGCCCAACATAATATCAGTTTCGCAGGCTTGGATTTGAGCCGCAATAAAAGAAAGCATTTCTTGCGACATCACGCCATGGAAAGACATAAGGACGTGCTGTTGTAGTAAGTGAGCGTGCAAATGGTCTAAGGGCGCAACTTTCATGTGGGAAAAACGGTGTAGAAGGTGAAAAATGGGGACGCTAAGGTGTCTTTTTCAAAGATAAAGAATAAGTTTGATTTTTGCAAACTATCCTTATCTTTGTTTGAAGATGCGCGGAAAAGCTACAAAATGCCCTTGCTTTTCCAAATCCTGACTTACTAAAAATTCCGACCTACTGAAAAAATAGATAGCCCAATATGCAAAATCCCATTTTCTACTCGAACAAGGCAGATATTGCCTTTGCGAAAATAGAAGCAAGCCATTTAGTTGCCGCCACCGAACAAATCATTGCCACTACAAAGGCAGGTATAGAGGGGCTTTATAGGCAAACAGATACGACTGCCCAAATTGACACTACTACCCTCGATAAAACTTTTGACAACACCTTTGCTGCCTACGACCGCCTTTTGGCTGCCTTTTCCGATGTCTATGGCATCATCTACCTTTTGGCAAATGTTTCGCCCGAACCTTCGGTCTATCAGCAGGCGAATGAAGCCATCTTGAAATTGGAGGCTTTTGCCAATCAGCTTTCCTTAGATGAAAATTTGTATCAGGCTCTAAAAATGTATAGCCAACTGCCCCAACTGCAAAATTTGGAAGCCCCTCAAAAGAAATTTGTAGAGGATACCATCAAAGATTTCGAGCGAAACGGCTTTGCCTTAGATGCCGCCAAAAGAGAGCAATTAGGAATTTTGAAAAATAAGCATGCTGAAATTTCTAATGCTTTTTTAAAAAATATTGCACAAAGCAAAGGTGAACTTATCATAACAGAAGCCCAAACCGCAGGACTGCCCCAAGATTACAAGGCACGTTATCGCAACCAAGACGGCACTTACACCATCACGCTCGACTATCCTGCCTATCAGCCCTTTATGAAGTATGCGCAAGACGACGATTTACGCAAGCAACTCTATTTCAAATACTTGAATCGTGCTTCCGACCAAAATCCCGCTCTTTTGCAAGAAATGCTTACACTCAAAAAGCAAATTGCGCAACTTTTAGGCTATGAAAACTACGCCGACTACCGTCTGGAAAATAGCATGGCGAAAAAAGCCGCTCTTGTTTGGGAGTTTGAAAATGAGTTAGCACAAACAGTGCGTCAGATTGCAGAAAAAGAATTTGAAAAATTAAATCAAATAAAATTAGCGCATTACGAAAAAAATAACCCCCTTTCCGAAGCCGAAAAGAAGGAGGCACAACAGCCTGTAAAGGCGTGGCAATCGTCTTTCTTCACTGAAAAGTTGCTACAAAGCGAGTATCAAGTCGAATCGCAGCAGGTAAAGCAATATTTCGAGCTTCAAAATGTCATCTATGGCATTTTTTCTATCATAGAACGCCTTTTCGAGGTGCGTTTCGTGGCGCAGCAAAATCCTCACGCCATTTGGCACGAAGACGTACAACTCTTTCACCTGCACACTTGGGCAGGAAGCAAAATCGGCACTTTGTACCTCGATTTGTATCCGCGTCCGAATAAATATAGCCATGCCGCTTGTTTTGGAGTGGTAAAAGGTTATGAAAAGGCAAATGGCGAGCGACACCTGCCTATCACCGCTTTGGTCTGCAATTTCCCCAAACCTACTCAAAATCAGCCCTCTCTACTTTCTCACGACTTGGTAGAAACGCTCTTTCACGAATTTGGACATGGCTTGCACCAGCTTCTTTCTCAAACGCCTTTGCATGCGCAGGCAGGCACAAGCGTGGTGCGCGATTTTGTAGAAGTGCCTTCCCAACTTTTCGAAAATTGGGCGTGGGATTACCAAACCCTTTCGCTTTTTGCCAAACACTACCAAACAGGCGAAGTGCTGCCTTTGTCTTTATTCGAAAAAATGAAAAAAGCCAAAAACGTCAATATCGGTTTGCATACCTTACAGCAAATTTTGTATGGTACGTATGATATGACGCTGCACCATCAATACAATCCCGAAGAAGGAAATGCGACACAATTAGGTGAAATTTTCAAAAAACTACAAGCGCGTATTACCTTTTATCAGCCCCTCGAAGGGACACATTTTGAGGCTGCCTTTGGGCATCTTACCAACTATGCAGCGGCTTATTATGGCTATCTTTGGTCTTTGGTCTTTGCAGACGATGTCTTTTCGGTCTTCGAAAAAGAGGGATTGCTCAATCCCCAAATAGGCAAAAAGTACCAACAGACGCTCCTTTCAAGAGGTGGAAGCCAAGAGGCGGAACTTTTATTAGAAAACTTTTTAGGACGCAAGCCCAACAAAGAGGCGTTTTTAAAGACCCTAAAAAGTTTGTAGCGATTAAAAGAGAACAGACTAAATTTTCTATCAGGTTGCTCTACATAAGAAAATTTAGTCTGTTTAAACTCTGTATAAATGCTATTTTTTAGACCATAATTTTATACAAAATCACAAAAACAGCTGCTGCCAATCCTACTGTTACGGGCAGGGTAAGTATCCAAGCCAAAAGGATATTGCGGATAGTGCCGCGTTGTAGGTTTTGCAAGCCATTTGAAGCGACCATACTACCTGCAATGCCCGAAGAAAGTACGTGTGTGGTACTTACGGGCAGCCCTAAGCCTGTACTTAATCCGATAGTAGTGGCGGCGGTAATCTCTGCGGCTGCGCCTTGTGCATAGGTGAGGTGCGTCTTGCCAATTTTTTCGCCAATGGTAAGCACAATTCTTTTCCAACCAATCATTGTTCCGATACCCAAAGAGAGGGAAATGAGCAGCACTACCCAAAAAGGAGCAAAGTCGGTGAAAGGAGTAAGGTCGGCAAGGGCAGTTTTGAGGGTCTTGCGGTCTTGCTCGTCGCTGATAAGGGTTGCATCTTTTACATATTCGCCTACTTCTTTTTTACGTAAATCCTGCAAACGCTTCCTAACAGAAAACTTCATCTTTTGGTCGGCTGTGGCAATGTTCACTAAGTCAGATTTTATACCTTCTATCTTGGCGACGCTGGCGTTCAAATCAGCAGCTTTGAGGCTATTTTTTTCTGCCTGACGTGTGAGAACCTCTTGGATAGTGGTCAGATTTTGACTTACCTGCGTTGGATTTATTTCAGTATTGATTGCATATTGCATAGGTGCGAAGGTGAGCAAGATAACCATTAGCAAGCCCACGCCTTTCTGTCCGTCGTTTGAGCCGTGTGAATAACTAACGGCGGTGCAGGTTAGGATAAGAATACCTCGAATCCAAACAGGAGGCGGGCTATCGCCTTCGGGTTCTTTAAAAATTTTGATGTCTTTGATAAGAATACGCATCAAAAACATCAATAAAATCACCATAGAAAAGCCAAAGGCAGGCGAAAGAAGCAGCGAAAGTCCGATGTCGCTGGCTTTGCTCCAATTTACCCCTGTGCCGCCATGAATGTATTGAAAGCCTAAGCCGCCGCCGATAAGCGAACCGATAAGCGTATGCGAACTCGAACAAGGTATGCCATAGTACCAAGTGAGCAAGTTCCAAAAAATGGCGGTAAAGAGCATGGCGATAATAATGGCGATATTTTCATAAAGCGGTTTATCCATCAAACCATCTAAGGGCAGCAAATTGATAATGCTCATTGCTACGGCAATTCCGCCTGTGAGAACGCCCAAAAAATTCCAAACGCCCGACCAAACTACGGCAGGCACAGGTTTGAGCGATTTGGTGTAAATGACCGTCGCTACGGCGTTAGCAGTGTCGTGAAAGCCATTGACAAACTCGAAGGCTGCCACTGCCACGATACAAACGATAAAGAGGACGAGTGCCGTCGTGCTAAGGTCTGCCGTAGGCAAGATGTCGGAAAGGAAAGCAAGCATAGAAAAGATTTGATTTTGAAGGTGCAAAAAAAGCCCTTTTCGGCAATTTTTATAGCTTTGGCGGTTAAAAAACTGTTAAGTTATTTCATTTCCTACTTTCGCCCTTGCTGCTAACCCAAATTTTACTCGCTATTTTCTAAAAAAAGCCTATTATTTTTGGCTTTCCTGCTTTTCAATAAAGGAATAGCCCTTAAAAATCCAATTTTTCCAAATGCTGCTGCAAGCCCCTTTTCTGATTGGGTTTTTCTGATTTTTTGCGTATCATTGCCTTACTTATAGCGTTGTTACAACGGTCAGAAGCTCAAAAAACGGATTTTTATGCTTCGCGCAGACCTGCTGAACCCCCACCCTGCCCCAGTAATGTTAAGTTCTGTAAAAAATCTTGTTTTGTCAAATTTGACACGAAATAAAATTTGGGACAAACCTTTTTTTAGGTCTGAAAACCCTTTTTATTTCAATCTCACTTCGGACAAGGCAATGCCTTGTCCCTACATTTGAATCTGATTTTTAGAATTTAACATCACTGGGGTTTGGGGTGGGGTGCATTTAAGGCTTTTATCGTTGTAACAACGCCTTACTTATCGTATCATAACCTCCTCAAATTCTCTTTATTTACCTTTTTTCCAAAGCCCATGACCATCTTTTCTAAAATCATCAAGGGTGAAATTCCCTGCCATAAAATTGCCGAAGATGCGCATTATTTTGCCTTTTTAGACATTCGCCCTTTGCAGCGCGGACACGTTTTGGTTGTGCCAAAGGCAGAGATAGATTATTTATTTGATTTAGATACAACACTTTTATCGGGTATTCTGCCTTTTGCACAAAAAATAGCGAAGGCGATAGAAAAAGTTGTGCCTTGCAAGCGTGTGGGAGTAGCGGTTGTCGGTTTGGAAGTGCCTCATGCGCATGTGCATTTAGTGCCGCTTAATCAAATTTCAGACTTAGACTTTACGGCTTCGCGCCCTACTTTCACCCCCCAAGAGTTTGAGGAAACGGCGCAGGCTATTCGCCAAGCCCTTGCAGATTTGGGCTAAATCTTGTGCTAAATTTTGGATTAAAAATTTTGTCAAAATATTTTAAAATTAAACCTAAATGAAAAGTCTGTATTTAAAAGCCATCGGCGAAGTTGCGCTTGTAGAACGCCCTTTGCCTACCTTGCAGCCCCAACAGGTCTTGGTGCGCCTGCAAGCGGCAGCCTACAATAGGCGCGACCAGTGGATACGTGATGGCATGTATCCTGCCATCGAGCCTGCCATTTTGGGTTCAGATGGTTGTGGTGTAGTAGAAGCCGTAGGAGAAAGTGCAAATGCTTATTGGATAGGAAAAGAAGTTATTATCAATCCTAATAATAATTGGGGTTCAAATCCTTTGCACCAATCCGACGCTTATCACATCTTAGGTATGCCCACTGATGGCACTTTTGCCGAGTATATTGCGGTAAATGAAGACCGTCTTGCGCCTAAGCCTGCCCATTTGAGCGCGGAAGAGGCGGCGGCGTTGCCTTTGGCAGGGCTAACTGCCTATCGTGCCGCCTTTATGCAGGGCGGAATTAGTGCCGAGAGCAAAGTGCTTATTTCGGGTGTAGGCGGCGGAGTGGCACAGTTTGCCTTTCTTTTTGCGCAAAGCGTAGGCGCGGAAGTATGGGTTACGACAGGTAGCGACGAAAAATTAGCCAAAATGAAAGACTTAGGGGCAGCAGGCGGTGTCAATTATCGCGATGAAAATTGGCTCAAAACGCTGCAAAAGTCGGGCAGAGCCTTCGATGTCGTCATCGACAGTGCAGGAGGCGAAACGATGGCTTCGCTTATCAAAATTCTGGGGCGTTCGGGGCGGCTTGTTTTTTATGGTGCTACTTTGGGCTTGCCGCCAAAAATAGACCTCTATCGCATGTTTTTCAATCAAATTCGCTTGCAGGGTAGTACCATGGGCAACGACCAAGAGTTTGCCGATATGGTAGAATTGGTGAGTCAGAAAAAAATTGTGCCGCTTGTAGATGAAATTCTGCCTTTCGAAAATGTCGTAGAAGGGCTTGATAAAATTGCGACTGCTTTTGGAAAGGTTGTGGTCAGATTTTAAAAAACAAAGCCGCCCTTAAAAAGGCGAAAAAGATTGAAAAGGTAAAAAATGAAAACGTTTCGAAACAAAAAAAGCAAGCCCTGAAAAGGGTTGCTTTTTTATTTTATTAAGATAAACCTATTTTGTTTATCAAATCTCAAAGTTCTCAAATTTCAAAAGGAGTGGGCTCACAAGGAATCGAACCTTGGACCCTCTGATTATGAGTCAGATGCTCTAACCGTCTGAGCTATGAGCCCCTTTTAAAACTATGCTGCAAAGGTAGGTCTTTTTTTTGAATCTACCAAATATTTGGCTCTATTTTTTTAATTTTTTATACGCGCCTTATCAAGACCCCATAAAAAAAACAGCCTCCAATGGGGCTGCCCTTTTTCTTCAAGATTTAAATATATCCACCTATAACCTAAGCAACACAAAATAACAGCGAAGGCTGCAACTTTGCGATACTTTGTTATTTCGGTTAAGAAAAGTCAAACAAGATGCCGTTTTTGTAAGTGCTTGATTATGAGCGTTTTGTAAAATTTGGTATTGTGAAAAGTGTCCGCTTTCGTTACACTTGGAAGCCAAAAACGAACAACCCTAAACGAATTGAATCGCTTAGGGTTGTTCAGAATTCTATACAGAACTGTATAAAGTTAGGCAATATTAGACAAAACCACGCTTATTTCTTGTGCGGCTTATTTCTTGCGCGTTTCGCTGACACGCACGTCGCCCAACATTACGTCCCAAAATCCGATAAGATTGCCTGCAATTTGAGTTTGCTTGCGCTCTACATAAACGGTGATGTCCTTTTTGGTTACATCTTGATACACAATTTGGTTATCTTTGTTGCGGGCTTCAAATTTTTGGTAAATGGTAATTACCCCTACATAACGTCCGTCTGGTTGTTTTTCCAAATCAGAGATGTATTCGATGTTATACCATTCAATCGTAACCTTGTCGTAGTTCAAAGCCATCAGGCGTTGGAAGTATTTGCGGACATCATAGTAGCGCACCGCTTTGCTATTGACAGAGGAAACCCCCATTTGCGCACCTTCGGCGAAAAGCTCGACGGCACGGTCTATCACGCGCGTAGCTTCTGAAAAGGGCGTTGCTTTATCGCCCACAATGCTGACATACTTGCTCAAATCGCGCACCTTTTCGAGTGCCAAAGAGTCGATGGCACGCTTACGCGCAGGGCTGATGTTGTCATTGGTCTGTGCAAAGGCAGCAAAACTCACCGCCCAGAGGCATAGGAGAAAGCCTATATTTTTTAAGATTTTCATATTGCAAAGTTTGGATAAGAAATAAAAGAATAGAACTTATTTGCGTAGCTCTAAAAGTTTGATTTTGCCATTGCCGTCCATGCCGATATTGACTACTTTAAGGGCATTTTTCTTTTGGTCTTTGATGTATTCGAGATACTTACGTGCCGTCGTCGGCTCGTCGTAATCTTTTTCACCCCCTTCTTCGGCAATGATAATCAAGACAGGCGCAGCCTCAGAGGTAAAGAGTTTGAGTGCTTCCTCAATTTCTTTGTTGGCAGCGTCAGGCGTAGAAGCGGCAGCAATCGCGTTGAAGTAGTCGTGAATAGACTTGGTCTTGGTTTCGGCTTTTTTACGCTCTTCTTCTTCCCTACGGCGTTCTTCCTCGCGAATACGCTCCAATTCTTTTTTCTGTTTGATGCGCTCCTCTACTTTGGCAATGAGGTCATTGACGGCAGGGTCGTTGAGGTTCATGCCCTTGATGGCATTGAGCTTCTTTTCCATTTCCTCGATGGACATATTGTCGTTGTCGAGCATGGCTTGGAGGTCTTTTTTTGCCATCTCAATTTTCTTGGCTTTTTCGGCGGCAGCTTGTTCGGCAGCAATTTTTTTCTTGCTCTTACAGCCTGTTGTCGTTGTGCCTAAGGCGAAGACCATAGTTCCCATAAGGGCGATATATGCCCAGCGGCGCATGGTTTTGTGTAGCATATTTTTTAAGGATATGAAGGTGAATAAAAAAAGGAAGCCCCTACGGTTTGGCGTTTGACTTCAAAAGCCAAAACCGAGTAGCAGGGTATCTAATAAAAAGGGCAACGAACCGAAGTTCATTGCCCAAAGATAACACTTTTTCTGAAAGTAGGCAAAAGTACGTGCTTTTTTTGCCTTTTATTTAAAACATTTAAGACTTTTTCAAGATAAAACAGGATAAAATCTTACTTTACAAAAGAAGCGCGAATAGACTTGATAAGGGCTTCAATCGTAGTAGCGTCTGCCTCTGAAATGTCATAGGTTACGACATCGCCCGAAGTAACAACGGGACCCGCATCTGTCATTTCGGTCTTGCTTTCGCCTTTGGTCGTGGTTTCTTTCACGTTGCGATACACTTTTTGTACTTCTTTGAGCTGGGCAAGCAAACCTGAAAACTTAGGCTGTGCCTTGTGCGCTTCTAAGGCTTGGAGGAGGCGTTCTAAGACCAATTTCTGCTCTGCTAAACGCTCTTTGAGTTTCGGATTTTTGGTGCGCTTGTAGATTTGAGCCGTCAGATAGGTAGATTCTATCCAACCTCCCGTAACGAAAAGAACGCTCAAATGCTCGCGCTTTTCTTCCTGCAATTTTTCATTGATTTCTTGCAAGTTTTGTGTAGAAACGCGAATGAGTTTTTCCAAATCGTTGCTATTGGTGAGTTCTTTTAGCGTTTCGGCATCAAAAAACTGCCCAATGTTCAGACCATTTGCCAATTCTTTTACGGCAGTGAGGTAGTCTAAAACATCTTGGTTTTTGTTGTAGATGCTGGCGTAGCCTAAATCGGCACTGTAAAGCCCTAAATTGAGGGCGCGGTCGTAGCTATCGGTGTACTTGCTAAAAGCATTGGGATTGCCTAATTCGTCTTTGCGGTATTCCGCGCCCGTGTCCTTGATAAGTGTTGTGAGTTCGAGCGGATTAGGAATCGATTCGATGATGGCTTTGATAAAGTCATCTTGCGGTTTGAGGAGTGCGTGAGCTTTTGGCGTAGGGGCAGTTGTGTGGGCATAAACAGGCTTGCCTACCATGACCAAAAAGAGTGCAACAACAGTTAAATAGGCTTTTATCATAAATTTGAGAGCGTTTAAAAGGCGTGAATGAAAAGATTTAGTTTCTAAGGTATAGTAGAAAGTGAAAGCCAGCGTGTTTCGAGTATAAAACTCCATTTCGAGGCTTTTTATTGCATTTTTTTAGGGACAAAGATAACAAAACAAAGAAAAATAAAGCTTCGGCAGAGCCACGTGGCATTGCTTCTTGGTCGTATCTTTGGTATGTCCGTCGGGATAGGCTTTTGCAGAGCCGTCTGCTTTGGAAAACTCAACCATTTGTGGCTTCCAAGTTGGTACTTGCAGTTGGTCTTGACAAATTTGGGGTTGCTTGCAGGGCTAAAATCATATTTTTTTGGAAAGCGACAAGATACGAAATTATCTTGATTGATAAGACCTACTGTCCCATATTTTTTTAGCCTTCTTTTCTGCTTGCCTCAAAGATTTTCAAAAATATTGCCAATATTTTCGTGAGCCTCGCTTTTTTAAAAATACATCATACCCAACGCCTTCACACAACGATTTAGGAGGGCTATTTTGGGTAGGGACAAAGGTTTCTTTTGTCCCTACTTAGTCAAATTGTTGTGAGGTTTTCAAAGGCAATGCTTTTTTTAGGCAGCTTCTTTTCTAAAAAATTGTACTGCCAAAATTCCGATACTCGATACAAAAAGCGCGAAAACAAGCCAAGAGGAAAGGCGTGTAACCATTTCGCCCTGCTCATACATCTGTGGTTGGAAACGAAACTCTATCGTATTTTTACCCTTAGGCAGTGCTACACCGCGCAATAGGTAGTTGGTTGCTACAATGGGCAACTCCTTTTCGCCTATTTTGGCTACCCAGCCGTGTGGATAGTAAATTTCCGAGAAAACGGCAAAGGCTTCTGCCTGCGTCTGATATTCGTACTTCAAATAATTGGGTTTGTATTCGACAAGACGAATAAAATCGCTGCTATCTTTTTGGAAAGTGGTGGCGGTTATTTTTTCAGTTTGGTCTTCCCTAACGAGGGCTACTTTATCGAGGGGAAATTTGCCCAACGCTTCCATTTCGGCATCTGCCGTCGGGAGGGTTTCTATTTTTTCTACAAGCCAAGCCGCACCAAAAGCCTTCGGATTGCGAATGGCACCATCTTTCGAGGGGTTGATTTGAATGTACTTGGCATTGAGCATATTGAGCGTTGGCGTTTGGGAAAAGTCGGGTAGCTTGCCGCCGCGTAGTTGGTCTTGAATAAATTGGTCTTCGCCATACAAACGCCGCTCGATAAGGTCTTGATAACGGCGCATTTTGGCGGCAAAATAGCCCCCTACGGAACGGTGGTGGTAAAGGGTGCGCGATTCCTGTGCGAAAGAAGCCAAAGGCAGGACGCGAAAGCCAAGTTCGGTGTCGGCTAAAAGCACCTCATCTACGGGGCGTTTGGCGTTGTAGTCTGTTTGCGCTTTTGCAGGTTTGAAGGTATCATAGTTTAGATATTGAAAGCCAATTTGCCAAACATCAAAAACCATCAGCACAAAAACCACTGCCAAAGCAAGGCGAGTCGGTATTTTTCTAAATGCTACCGCTACCAAAGCCGCCGCCGAAAGGAAAATGAAAAAGAAAGAACGCCAAGCACTGCCTTTCATCATTGCCAAACGGTCTTCTTTGAGAAAATCGGCTAACTGTCCGATACGCGCGTCGTTGGGCGAGGCTACCGAAACGAGCGAACTGCCCATAAGGGCAACGGCTAAGGCTATGCCTGCTGTTAGGAAAAAGGCAATCAAAAACTTTTGTTGCAGGGCTTTGTCCCATAAAAGGCTTTCTTTGGTAGGATTGGTTTCTTCTTTTTGGTCTAAATATTTCAAAAAACTTTCTACTCCCAAAACCGCCATCAAGACCATCAGAAGCACCGTTAGGCTAAGTGCCATCGAAACGGAACGAAACTTATTGAAGGCAGGAAAATTATCGAAAAGAAAATAATTGAAGGCTTCAAAATTTTTGCCCCAAGCGAAAAAGACCATCAAGACTGCACCTGCCAAAATCCAATAACGGTAGCGTTTTTCTACCAATAAAAACCCTAAGACGGCTAAAAAACAGACGATTGCGCCTGCATAAATGGGGGCAGCCGTAAAGGGTTGGTCGCCATGATAAAGCGGAAGTGGCAATTCT
This sequence comes from Hugenholtzia roseola DSM 9546, assembly GCF_000422585.1. Classification (NCBI taxonomy): domain Bacteria; kingdom Pseudomonadati; phylum Bacteroidota; class Cytophagia; order Cytophagales; family Bernardetiaceae; genus Hugenholtzia; species Hugenholtzia roseola. The sequence goes on along the minus strand of NZ_KE383879.1, from coordinate 243,321 downwards.
TCTACCTGCTTGCGGGTGTAGCCTGCCTGTGTGGTCAGGACTTTGAAGGTAGCCGACTTTTCGTCCAAAATTTCATTTGAAGAGCCACCATAAAGCATCGGAATCAGCAGGGTAAAAGTTTCGCCCTTGCCCTGACTCCAATCGAAGGCGTATTTTTTACTCAACCCTTCTGCACCTTGTTTGTCGGCATTGCCTTCGAGCGGACTAAGTTCGGAAATGCCGCGCGTGGAATATTGCGCATATTCGGCTGTGGTGAGCAATTTGCCTGCATTGACGGCAACCCCAAGCCCAACGGCGAGCAGCAAAAGTGCGCCATTGATAAATACCGTTTTGAGTCTGCCTTCGCGAAAGCCGAAATAAAGTTCGCTAAGTCCGTAGAAAAGGCAGACAAAACCCCAGTAGTAGGTAATTTGTACGTGTGCCGCCTTCAATTCCAATGCCATGCCCAGAGCCGTAAGTGCAAATCCGAATAGGCGTTTCTGCCAAGTTTGGCTATCAAAAACTACCTTCATACCTGCCAAAACCAAGCAGCTATACGCAATCGCCCACAATTTGGTAATGTGTCCGACTTCTATCAGAATTAGATTGTAGGTAGTGGCTGCAAAAGCCAATGCCCCTGCCGCCCCTATCAGCGGACGCACCCCAAAAGCCAACATCAGACCATAAAAACAGAGTGCCGTAACGAAAAAAAGGTGCGCTCCGCTCGAAGAAGAAAAGAAGCCAAAGGTTGCCTTTTCAAGCCACTCGATGCCTCCGTAGGAAAAAATAGGGTAGATTTGATAGGCAGGCATGCCGCCGAACATGCGGCTGTTCCACATCGAAACCTCGCCTGTGGCTTTGCGAAACGCTGAATTTTCGGCTACCATTGCCTTGTAATGCTCCATATCGCTCTGAATGAGCGTCTTATCGTCTATAAGTTCGGGTTTGAAGTATAGAAAGGTTGCGACATAAAACAGAAGCACGCCAAGCAAGTGCCAGCCAAATTGAGCCAAAATAGAATTTTTCATGGGTTTGGGTAGAAAATATCAAGAAAAAGAAACAGCCGATTGGTTCTTGCCGCTGCATACGCCTTGCGAATGAACGCGACAAAAATAGAAAAATTATTTGAATGTAAAGCCTAACAGAACCCTATTTCAGGCGGTTGTAAGAAGAAACCCAACAAAAGTCCTAATAAAAACCTCGACCTAAAAATTGCTGCTATGTTTGCACCAAACCTCGACCTTTATAGACAAAAACAAGACCCTTTGGCAGACCAGACCGTCCGTAAGATGCTCGAAGCAGGGCAGGGGCAGCTTTTGCGCCACTTTGTAGCGATAGAACCCCAAGCCAAACAAGGCTCAAATGCCGCCTTTAAAGGGCTGTCGCCACATTTAGACCTCTACATGGCACAACTTTCTACCCTTCCTGCGTGGGTCTGTGCCAAGCGCGTGCAGGCGGGAGCGGCTTTTTTTGCCAAATATGCCTTAGAAATTATGCCGCTTTTGGGGGCTGCCTCTCTGCCCTACTGTTATGCTGCCGCAGACGGGGCGCGAGTTTTGCTTTTTTCGGAACGCCTGCAAAAAGATGCCCAACAAAGGCTTTTAGAAACAGGGCGTTTTGTCTTTGAAGTGATGCAAAAGGGCGCGTTTCAAAATCCTGATAGTCAGGGTTTTATGATGGTACAAAAGGTCAGACTCCTGCACGCGCTCATTAGGCATGGAATTGGAAAGGCGGCGGAAAAAAATCCGCAGTTATGGCAGCCAGCGTGGGGCATGCCTATCAACCAAGAAGATTTGGCAGGTACGAATTTGGCTTTTTCTTACCTCATTGTCAGGGGATTGCGAAAGATGGGTTATCACATCGAACCCCAACAGGCAGATGATTATCTGTACTTATGGGCAGTGGTAAGCCACCTTTTGGGCATAGAAGCCGAACTTTTAGTGCCTAATATGGCGAAAGCACGCCTTTTGGCGCAGGCAATAGAGCGTCGGCAGTTCCGCAGTTCGCCGCAGGGCAGGCAGCTTACCAGCGTCTTAGTGGCGCATTTTCACCAAAACTTACCTCCTTTCCTACCCAAAGGCTACATCGAAACCCTGATGCGCCACCTTTTAGGCGACAAAGTGGCAGATATGATAGCATTGCCCCAAGCAAACTGGACGGCTTTTTTGGTAGAAAAATTAGTAGGCTTCAATGCCCTAAGACAGTTTTTTTTGGCAGAGGATAATTATGAACAAGCCGAAAAGTTGGTCTTTGTCAAATAAAAGCCAAAGGCTCTACTTTGCCTTGTTTTGCTCGCAAAAAAAACATACTAAACTTTTTTGGCAGGGTTTCCGAAAAAAGTTTCACCTTCGCCTACATTTGAAATCACGACGCTACCTGCACCAATTTGGGCGTTTTTTCCAATCTTGATGCCCGCCACTAAGGTCGCTCCTGTGCCGATAAAAGCATTTTCGCCGATACTCACCCCTGCGGCAATCTTAGCCCCTATCCCGATTTGAACAAAATCGCCGATTTGCACCTGATAATCGATAAGGCTACCTGCTTGGATAAGGCTGTGTTTGCCTATTTGCGTTTGCGCTCCCACTATCACGCCTGCATCAAGGAAAGTGCCTGTGCCGATAGTGGCACTTTGCGCAATTTGGCTTTTTGGGTGCGCCAATACAAACAAATTCTGTTTGTATTTTTTGCTAATCAGTTGCGCCAACTTTTTGCGATGCGTGTTATTTTCGATGGCGATAAAGGCTTCGCACTTTTCGCCCAAAAGTTTTAAAAACGACTCGTCTTCGGTATCGCCCAAAACCGCAATGTTTTCTATTTCTTTGCCTTGCAGCTCGGTGTCGTCATCTAAAAGGCAGTAAATCAGGCGATTGTCTGCATGCAGAGCTTCAAGGGCAGCAAGGGCAATCCCCTTTGCACCCAAAACGATAACAGGCGTTTTTTCAATTTGCATAAACCAGAAAAGAAGAATAAAGTGAGAGAAAGTGCAAAACTACAACTTTTTGCGCTAAATTTGCCACCGCACTCTGTTCCAACTGCGGACAAGGCAAAGCCTTTTCCCTACAACGCATTTTAGAACTGACGGCTTTAGCTTTGATTTGGTAAAAAAATAAAACCCAAACCTCGCTGACGGCTTTAGCTTTGATTTGGTAAAAAAATAAAACCCAAACCTCGCTGACGGCTTTAGCTTTGATTTGGTAAAAAAATAAAACCCAAACCTCGCTGACGGCTTTAGCCTCAGCGACGGTTAAAACCTTTAAATATGGAAAAGAAAACCTATCAAAAACTGTATATTGGCTTGGCTTCGGCTGCTGCCCTTACGCTGCTCGTCTTGGGCATACTTTTTCAGATGAATAAAATTGTACCAGACTTGGAATTGGTATCAGAAAGCTATGATTATCAGGTTTTTGGTACGTTGTATGAGGGCAAGTCGCGTTTGGAGTTGGATAAAATCATACAAAAACACCTTCAACTTTTGAAAGAGGAGAAAGCCAAAGGAAAACTTTTTATCTATTACTACCACAATCCTGATACGGCGGCAAGTGCTAAAGTCTTTTCGGGCATTTGGTTAGAAGATGGATTTTACAAGCAAATGGATACGGCTGCTTTCAAGAAGGCTTTACCAGAAAGTTTCCAACCATTTGAATTTCAGACATTTAGCCTGCAAAAAAGGATACGCGCTACGGTAAAGGGGAAGTCTATTTTTCGCCCTTCGCCCCAAACGGTTAGTGAGCATATCCAAGATTTTGCACAAAAAAATAATTTGAAATTAGCTTCTGCCTACCTCGATATTGCCGCTGCCGACCACACAACACAGACCGAACATCTTTTGCAGCAGGAAAAATAAAGTAGGTCTGAAGTCTTTTTATGCTCTAATTCTACGCTTTATGTTTGGTATAAAATATGTATTGAAAGAAAAATCTTGTTTTTTATCTGCCTTTCTGTTTTTTTTAGCATTTCCCCTTTCTACGTATCCACTTTGGGGGCAGGTAGAAAATCATTTTTTTTATGATATTTCCGAATTTGATACGAAAAAAATACAAGATAGCAGTTTGAATACCAAACTACCTGCGGGTATGGATTGGGAATTAGATTATTTAGGGTATAATAGAAATAAAGAATATTTTGAAGCGATTGCAGAAGGTTATACGCTTTTTGGGCATCAAATTTTGATGAAAGTAGGTTTAGAGCCAGCTCGCTTTTCGCCTCAAAATCAGCATTTTCAGAAAAATTCTGACGATAGTCTTGCTTTTGAAAGAGGTAGGGTCAGATGGGAGGGAGGTATTTTTTTCAACCAAGATTTTGGCAATCCTACCCTTAATCAGGTGCAGCCTTTTATTCGTTTTTTATACCAAAAAAAATATTTTAAGTTTATCTTCGGAAATTTGGAAGGGCAGACGGCGCACCGCCTTTTAGAACCCCTGCAAACCTATGAACGCCTGCAAAGTAGGCGGCTCGAAACGGGCTTTCAAGCAAAGTGGGACAACCCCAAGCGCGGACTTTTTGCCGATTTTTGGGTAGATTGGGTCAGAATGATGGTGCGTTTCGATAACAAACAAGAACGCATACAAGGGGGAGCAGTTTTGGAACAGCGTTTTTTTCAAAAAGAGCTTGCTACTTCAAAGTATAGCCTTTCGGCAAGTTTTCAATTTACAGGGCAGCACAGGGGCGGACAAATCGATACCATTCCCGACCCCATCAGCAATCTTTTCAATACCGCTTCGGGTTTGCAATTTTTATACGAAAAAAAGGAAATGCGACATGAGATTTTAAAAAAAGCCTATTTTTCAGCTCATTTTCTGACCTTTATCGACTACTCGCCCCAAAAGCAGTTGGCTTTTACGCAGGGGCAGGGTTGGTATCTAAACGCAGGCGCAAAGACGAAATGGGGCGAACTCATGCTTTCAAATTGGCGTGGTGACGGTTTTTTCGCGCCTATGGGAGATGAACTTTTTAGTTCGATTTCTCAATTAGTTACGGTACAAAATCCCACAGAAAAGAACCGTCATATTTTGATTATTCGTATTTTAAACGATTTTCTATTGTATAAAAAAACATATCTTGTTTTGCGAACCGAACCCTACTATAATTTCAATACAGGGCGTTGGAATTTTAGCACAGGTCTGTATGTGCGCTTCAAAGTGGGCAGTAAGCCCTAAGTGCGTCTTTTCAAAATTGTAGCCTTACTTGTACAGACAAAAAATCTGACAAAAAAATGCTATCTTTGTCGCAGAGCAAAATGCACGTCGCTTGTGCTTTCTCTTGTTTTTTCATTTTACCGTTTGCTAACACGCATGAAGACCTTTATCCCAGAAAACTTGCCTGTTCCCGTACTGCACGGACACCTTCTTTCGGCGATTGCGCCCCGCCCTATTGCTTTTGCCAGCACCGTAGATAAGCAGGGCAATGTAAATTTAAGTCCTTTTAGTTTTTTTAATGTTTTTGGTGCAAATCCGCCTCTTTTGATTTTTTCGCCTGCCCGTCGTGTGCGCGATAATACGCTCAAACACACCTTAGAAAATGTAAAAGAAGTTCCCGAAGTGGTTATCAATGTGGTTAATTATGCGATAGTGGAGCAGATGTCGCTTGCCAGCACCGAATACGAAAAGGGGGTTAATGAGTTTGTCAAGGCAGGTTTTACGCCTTTGGCTTCGGAGGCAGTACGTCCGCCGCGTGTCAAGGAGTCGCCTGTGCAGTTGGAATGTAAAGTAGAACAGATAATAGAAACGGGTACAGAAGGAGGCGCAGGCAATCTTATCATTTGCAGGGTAGTACGCCTGCATATTGCGCCTGAAGTTTTGAATGAGGCGGGCAGAATAGACCCCCATAAAATAGACTTAGTAGCACGCATGGGAGGCGATTTTTACTGTCGTGCCAGCGGTGCAGCCCTTTTTGAAGTAGAAAAACCCTTAGCGAAAAAAGGCATTGGCATCGATGCGCTGCCGCTCGAAATTCGTCAGAGTAGCGTCCTGACGGGAAATAGCCTTGCCAAACTTGCCAACATAGAAACGCTACCTGCGCTTTCTACCCTAACCCCTACCGCCGAAAATCCTACCGCTCTCACAAAGGAGGAACGCCATGCCCTTGCCCAACAATATTTAGAGAAAGGCGATACGATGGCAGCTTGGTATGTATTGCTTGCCTAATAAATGGCTTGTTTTGCTCTGAATGATTCAAAAAAGATTTTACCCCTGCTATGGCTTCAAAATATAATTCTGACCTCGAAACAACTGCCGCCCCCGACGAAAAAAAGGTGCGCAAGACCCTTAATCCCAATAGCATCTACCTGCCTATTTTGTTTGGCTTGGGCGTGAGTTTGTGGCTTTTTATAGACAAAGTAAGTTTGCCCGATTTCCTTCAAAAACTGCAAGAGGCAAATTGGATTTGGTTTTTTGTGGCTTTCCTCGTGCTTTTGATACGCGACGGCGGCTACATCTACCGTATCCGCGCTATCAGCGATGGAGAGCTTAATTGGAAATCAAGTACATTTATCATTCTTTTATGGGAATTTGCTTCCGCCGTAACCCCTTCGGCAGTAGGAGGAACGGCAGTTGCTATTTTCATTATCAGCAGAGAGGGCATCAAATTTGGGAAGTCGCTCGCCTATGTGATGCTAACGGCACTTTTAGACAACCTCTTTTTTGTCATTTTTGCGCCGATTGCGATTCTGACCGCCAACTTTTACGGCTTTCAGGTCTTCCCCAATGTAGAATTAGAATTTTTAGGCAATTTTTTACAACAATACGGACTCAAAACGATTTTCTATATCAGTTACGGACTTATTGCCTTCTACGCACTCTTTTTCGCTTACGGCTTGTTTATCAATCCGCGTGGCTTTAAATGGTTTTTAATGCGCCTAACAGGTTTGCGCTGGCTGCGACGCTTCCGAAAAAGTGCCAATCAGACAGGCGACGAAATGATTTTGGCAGGAAAATCTATGCGTGGCAAGCCGCTCAACTATTGGCTCAAAGCCTCTTTTTCTACCATCTTCATCTGGTTTGCGCGTTATTTGATGCTCAATGCGCTAATTCAAGCCTTTAATCAATTAGGTAGTTTAGACCACCTCTTTGTCCTTTCGCGCCAAATTGTGATGTGGATAGTGATGCTTGTTTCGCCAACGCCTGGGTCGAGTGGGGCTGCCGAAGGGGTCTTTTGTACCTTCTATGGCGAATATCTGGGCGACTCTTTTTGCACCGCCGTAGGTATCATTTGGCGATTGTATTACTATTATCCTTACCTCATTATCGGTGCTTTGATTCTGCCTTACTGGTTGAAACGCTCGGCTAAGGCGAAACCCTAAATTGGCTACTTGCTTTGCTACTACTAAATCTTTCCTTATTTTTTAATAAAAAATAACAAGATGAAAAACAATTCTGACCTTTCTCCCGAATCTATTGACCGAATTATAGAAATGGCTTGGGAAGACCGCACTCCCTTTGATGCCATTGAAGCGCAGTTTGGGCTGCCCGAAAAGGAAGTCATTGCGCTTATGCGGCGTGAAATTTCGCCTCAATCTTGGCGTAGGTGGCGCAAGCGCGTGCAAGGGCGTGCCACTAAGCACCGTCAGAAGCAGCAGTTTGAGATAGAGGAGGCGCGTTTTAGGTGCAGCAGGCAGCGTGGTATCTCGAACAATAAAATTAGCAAGCGTTAGGATTTGCAGGTTTTTGCAAGCCTTCTTTTTGTTTTCAATGCCTTTATCTTCTTTATTTTCTTCAAAAAGTGAAAACACATCTTGATACTTTATCCGATATTTTAGTTAGAAATAAAAAGGCTTTTCAGTCTTTATTGCCCCAAAACTATGCGCAGGGAAAAGCCTTTTTATTAGATTTATCTATTCACAATCCTATTTTAGTAAATCTTTTAGCGCAAAAAGCCAACTTAGCACAGATGGAAGCGCACATTTGGGCGCAAATTAAAGCAGCAGACGCAGATTTCGGAATAGGCGGCTACAACGAAGAGCGCAGCGTTTATCAACAAAGTGCCGTTTTTGATACCCAAGAAGGTTCGCGCTCCATTCATTTGGGGATTGACATTTGGCTGCCTGCCCAAACGCCTATTTTCGCGCCCTTGTCGGGGAAAGTGCATAGTTTTGCCAACAATGCCGCACAAGGCGATTATGGAGGTACAATTATTTTAGAACACGAATTAGAAAATACCACTTTTTATACTTTATACGGACATCTAAGTTTGGCTTCTCTACAAAATCTGTATGAAGGAAAGCCTTTTGAAAAGGGCGAACTTTTGTGTCGTCTGGGCGAACCTGCCGAAAATGGCGGCTGGGTTGCGCATTTGCATTTTCAAATCATAGCGGATATGTTGGGCAAAAAGGGCGATTTTATCGGCGTAGCACCCAAATCGGAGCGCGATTATTATTTGGCACTTTGTCCGAATCCGATGCTTGTTTTTGATTTTGCACGCTAAAAAACGACCGTATGCTCACCACGCACGAGGCAGCACGCTTGCTCCTCAAATCTTTGGTTTCAAATCTTTCGCCTACCGAAAGGCAACTTTTGAGAAATTATGAGGCACAAGAGCCTGATAATCAATCCTTTATTGAAAATTTAGAAGAAAAGTGGTATGCACAATTAGACCTGCCACTGCCTACTTTTTTAGATGCCCTACCCGAAAAGGAAGATATTTGGGAAGATTTCAAACAATTTAAAGCACAAAAAGAAAAACAAAAATATCAGATAGAAAACAAAGAACGCTTTGTAGAGCCTATCGAGGACGCGCCGCGCCCGAAAAAAAGTTGGAATTTTCAGAGTTTTCGCTTTGTTGTGGCGGCACTTGTTTTGGCGTTGTTTGTGGGTTTCGGCGTGCTGCATTTACAACCCAAGACCACTTTTTTTGAAAACAAGCACCCCAAAGTGCAACATTTTCAGACTGCCGACTTTGCCTTTTCCCTTGCCCCACAAAGCAGTTTGGAGGAAGGTTTGAAGGGCGAGTATTTTTTGAAAGGTACGATACAAAACTTTTATTTTACAGGAAAAAAAACAACTTTGATATTATTTTGTGGTGATATAAAACTTTATTTAGACCAAGCAGCAGGCGATTTTTCTTATCTGCCCCAAAAAAATAGGCTTATTCTGACGCTTAAAAAAGGGCAAATCAGGGTAGAAGACCGAAGGAAGCCCAAAGAGGCGCAAATTTTGAAAGCACCCAAGCAGTGGGAGCAGGATTTTTAGTTTCTGCATTTTCAAATTTGACACGAAATAAAATTTGGCTTAACTTTTTTAGTTCAATCTAATTTCGGACAAGGCAGTGCCTTTTCCCTACCAATTCAGCGCAAATTTTCAACCTTTTTTTACAAAACAAAAAAAACCTACAAGAATACTTGCAGGTTTTCGCATTTTTTTTTAACTTAAAACTTTTCTTTATATGAAAAAGTCAGTACCCAGAGCCGGGGTCGAACCGGCACCGCCTTGCGGCGATTGGTGTTTGAGACCAACGCGTCTACCAATTCCGCCATCTGGGCTTTTTATCACAAACGCTTTCAAATCGTTTTCAAAATTGTTCGTGCGAAATGGTGATGCAAAGGTACAAAGATTTTCCGAACCTGCAAGCGTTTGGGCGAAAAAAAATCAATTTTTTTTCAACTTTTGCCTACTTTGTTGAAAATCAAGCCAATAGCTTGTGGCTTTTTGGTACAAAAGATAAATGAGATAGGCAGATAGCAGCCCTACGATTGCGCCGCCTAAGATGTCGGCGGGGTAATGCACGCCTAAATAAATGCGCGTGTATGAAAAAATAGCCGCCCAAAGCAGAAAAAGAGAACCCAACCAAAGATTGGTGTAAGATTTGGAAAGGGCAATGAGCCTATCTGTCGGATTTTTGAAAAGCAAAAAGATAAAGAAAGCAGTACCAAAAGAAGTGGAAGCGTGCGAAGACACAAAGCCATATTTGCCACCTTTGTAGCCTTGATAAAAATAGACAAGTCCCTCTAAATCAGGACTATGACTGGGGCGCAGCCGCTCGAAAAAGGGCTTAAAGAGGCTTGAAGCAATTTGGTCGGCAAGGGCAATGCTTAGGGCAATGCCTATCAGCGGCAGCCAAAATTGGCTTCGATAGCGCAGCCAAAGCATCAGAAGGGAAAGGGCAAAAAGCGGTGTCCAAATTTTGCGGTGCGTCATTTCCCATATCAGCCCTTCGAGGAGGGGCAGCCGCTGGTGGTGTAGCCATAGAAAGAGGTCTTTATCCAAGCGGTCGAGGGTAGGGAATAGCGAAGTGGATAGTTCGAGAAGCAGGTCGTAGGTCATGGAAAGCGGAAATAAAGGACAAAGGGAAAAGATACAAGAGCAAGTTACGAAAAAAAAGTTTTGGCAGTCGCTAAGATTTTTTATCTTTGCGTTTCACTCTTTCTCATACAGAAGCGGTAGGGCGGAGAAAAACGCGCTTAGTGGGATAAAGCGAGGCTTCGCTTCCCATTTGGCGGCTTTATTTTCCCACTTCATTACTTATCCTTTCCCAATCTACTATCACCTTTCCACGTTGCTCATGAGTCAAGTTGCATCGAACCCCTCTTCTTATCCAGACTTCACCCAAGCCGATTCCGACCTTCTCAAAACCCTTTGTGGTGTTTTTGCACCCGCAGGCAATGAGGGCAAGTTGCGCGATTTTATGTTGGCATATATCGAGGCAAATCAGTCAAAATGGAAGGTCAAGCCGCAGGTGTTTTCGGGTTCGGAATTTCAAGATTGTATTGTGATGGTCTTTGGCACGCCTCGCACTGCCGTTTTTGCGCACCTCGATTCTATCGGCTTTATGGTCAGATACGGCAATGAACTTATCAAAGTTGGCTCGCCTCGCGCCAAAAATGGCTATCAGTTGGTAGGGAAAGATTCACAGGGCGATATTTTGTGTCAAATTGTATTGGAAAAAAGTCTAAAAAAATCGCGTAAAGCCAAAAAGAAAATCGCCCAAAATCCGCATGGGCAGAATCGCCTTTACTATAAATTTGAGCGCGAAATAGAGCGCGGCACCGAACTTGTCTTTGCGCAGGATTATCGCGAAACGGCAGAGTATGTACAGTCTTGTTATTTAGACGACCGTTTGGGCTGTTGGAATGTATTAAAATTAGCCGAAAGTTTGGAAAATGGCATTTTGGTTTTTTCTTGTTATGAAGAAGTAAAAGGCGGAACTGTACCTTTCCTTATCAAGTGGATTTATGAAAATTACAAGATTTCGCAGGCTCTCATTTCGGATATTACTTGGGTAACCGAAGGGGTAAAACATGGAAAGGGCGTTGCTATTTCGATGCGCGATAGCACAATTCCGCGCCGCTCTTTTGTAGAAAAAATCATCAAGATTGCCAAAGAAACCGATATTGCTTTTCAGTTGGAGGTAGAAGAAAGTGGCGGCAGTGATGCCAAAGAGTTGCAAAGTTCGCCCTATCCCATTGATTGGTGTTTTGTAGGCGCACCCGAATCGGGCGTGCATAGCCCCGATGAAAAGGTGCATAAGGCGGATATTCAAGCCATGCTCGACTTGTATCGCGTCTTGATGGATAAATTGTAGTTTTTGCGGAGTTTTGACCTGTTTGTTTTTTTATTATGTTACATCTCAAACTTCCTACTGACCCTCGTTGGGTCGATGTCGCCACGATTAGCATTGCCGACATTCTGACTGACCATGCCTATTGTGAGCAGAAGGCGGCTTCTTCCTGCATTTCTTTGATTGTAGAATATGCCCATTTGGAAGACCTTGTCGATACCCTTACGCCTGTGGTTTCAGAAGAATGGTCGCATTTTGAAATGGTCTTGGAGCAACTTCGCAAGCGCAATCTGCCTTTGGGCAAACAGCGCAGAGATGAGTATGTAGTGGCTTTGCAAAAGCAGGTGCGAAAAGGCGATGTCAAGCACAAACTTACCGACCAACTGTTGGTTTGCGCCCTGATAGAGGCGCGTAGTTGTGAGCGGTTCAAATTGCTTTCCCAAGGGGTAGAAGACCAAGAATTGAAAAAGTTTTATTACGATTTGATGGTTTCGGAAGCGCGTCATTATACCAATTTTATCTCTTTGGCGCGAAAGTACCAAGCGCGTGAGATAGTAGATGCCCGTTGGCAGGAATTTTTAAAAATGGAAGCCGAAATTATAAGTCAGCTAACCTACCGCCCCAATCGGATTCATTAGACCTAACGCATTTTTTAGGCGGGCAGGTGTTGTTACAGCGATAAAAGCCTCAAATGCGTCCCAAACCTAATCAGGTCAAGTTCTAAAAGTTAGATGTTATGGTAGGGACAAGATGCTGCCTTGTCCCTACATTTGAATCTGTTTTTTAGAATTTAACATTACTGCCCTTTGGGGGAGGGTAGGATTCGGAAAGTTGTTTCGAAACACAAAATGCCGCTTTTGCGCTAATTCACCGAAAAAGGCTCGATGTTATTGCCTTCTTGGGGCGAAACGAAGGTCTTTTTGTTTTTCTGTGCTTCGGCTTCATCTTTGAGGCGTTGCGTCTTTTGCTCGTCCATGATGATTTGGTAGTTGTTTAGGATAGCCCCTACCAAAAGATTGAGCAAGAGAAAGGCTGCCAAAATAAACCAGGTAACGTGATAAAAGGTAATGACCGTCGGGCTGCTGTGGATAAGCCCTATTTCGTTTGCCTTGATGAGGTTGTAGCGAAGGTCTGTCCAGTCTTCGCCTGTAAGGGCGCGAAAGAGCGTAAAAAACGTTTCGTCTAATGCTCCGTAGGGGTCGGGTGCAATCGTAGGCGCGTTAGGTGCAAGTTGGTAATATTGCGCTAATTGGGCTTTTTGCTCGGCGGTGGCAGTTTCGGGGGTAGGGAGGCGAAAGAGCGTTACGCCTACAATCGCATAGAGGTACATAAAAATTAGGAAAAACGCCGCATTGTAGGTCAAGGCACTAAAAGAGCGCACCAAAACCGCTACAATTAGCTTTATTTCGGGGGCAGTACGGAAAAGGCGCAACACACGAAAAACGCGCAACACGCGAATCCCCGTTACAAGGGCGGCATCTGCAAACAAACTTTCAGGAATCAGACTAATAATAACAATAAACAAATCAAAGATATTCCAACCATCTTGAAAAAAAGACTTGACACTGCTTCGGGCAAACCAGCGTAGCACAATTTCTAAGGTGAAAATTATTACGGCTATTTGTTGAATCCAGCCAATGAGCGTGTTGGTGAAGTAAGTTTCTACACCAATAAGCGTACAATTTACTAAAATAACAAAAATGATAAAGGCTTCAAAGGTCTGTGAATTAGTCAGACGGCGTGCTTGTTCCTGCATACGACAAAAAGAAAATAGAAGTGAGGAATGGGTTAGAAATTGAAGGGGAATGAAATAAAAGACAGAGGGAAATGTTTTGAAAGAGCAGGCAACCTTTTTTTAAAAACAATCTTTTTTTTAAGCAAAATGTGTAGTATGTCGAATTGCTATGCGAAATTACGAAACATCTTTGTTCGTTGGTGCGCAAAGCCTAAAAAAATTTTAAAAAGCCTATGAACGTTTTTTTTCTCTGGCAGCCTTGCGGCTAAAAAGGTAGATTTTAGAAAGATTAACAACTTTTTTTTACGCCAAGATGAACTTTTTGTGAATAAAGTCCGTTATATCTATCCGAAGTAAACGCAGATGAAACCTTTTTGCAATGCTTTGTTCATATTTCGTTCATATTAAATCAAACAAACCCTTTTTACCCACATGAAAAAAACATTTGTATTCGGTGCTACTTTTGGCAAAAAAATCGCCCTTTCAGCCGCCTTTATCGCCCTTGTGTCGTTTTCAAATTTGGCAGAAGCAAGTCAGCCAAAACAGACCAAAGGTTATTGGGTAGTCGAAAGCAATTTGAATCAGAAAGACAAAACAATTATTCGTTTTTACAACCAAGATAATGAGTTTTTACAGGAGCAAATCTTGGAGGGCAAGCACCTCGAACTCGATGCCAACACTGTCAAAATCCTTAATCAATCGTTGGAATTGTATCTAAAAAGCCAAGCCAAGCTCAAAAACTTGTCTGAAAAAGCCTAAAGGCGCGGATTATCTGACCAAACCCCAATTTTATGCAATCCTTACCAAAACCGCCTATTCTGGGCTGCTCATCAAAAGATGGGCAGTCTTTTTTTGTTTTTTTTAACAAAAATCGCTCATCTTAGTTATCGCTTCAAAAGCTATCATTTCAACCCTTTCATTTCAAACCTCTTAATCAAATTGTTATGGCGCAATACATTCCTTTCGATTCAAAAGTGGAAGTTTTAGGCGAGGCGGTTCTCTCTTTTATCAACGGCATGGGGACTTATGCTGATTTGATGCGCAAAATTTTAGCAGAAGAGGGCATTGCCGAGGTTCGCTCACAGAGTTGGTATCCGCAGGCGGCTTGGCTTTCGGCTTTTCATAGGATAGGCGAAAAATTTGGCTCTAATACACTTTTTGCTATCGGAAAAGCCATTCCCGAAAGTGCCATTTTCCCCAAAGAAATCAACGACCTCGAATCGGCACTACATTCTATTGGTATTGCCTATCAGATGAACCATCGAAATGGTGAAATCGGCTACTACAAACTCGCTGCCTACAATGCCGACCTAAAAATTGCGATTATGGAGTGCAAAAACCCCTACCCAAGTGAATTTGATAGGGGCATTATTACAAGCATGGCACGCCGCTTCAAACCCGAAGGCGCGTTTTTGATGAAAGTGGAATTAGACCCCAACTTGCCCTCGCGCTTGCATGGTGCGGAATCCTGCACGTATCGCATTAGTTGGTAGCAATCAAAATGATTTATTTAAACTTCTTTTCGCCTGCCAAAATTTCTATCGGCAGATGATTTTCTTGGGGCGGAATGGGGCAGTCGTAGGTGTCGTTGTAGGCACAATATGGATTGTATGCAAAATTAAAATCAATCACTACTTTTGTGCCTTTCAAAACAGGTTCTAAATAACGCCCTACTTCATAGGTGGTCTTGCCGTTGGTGGGGTCGGTAAAAGGTAAAAAAAGATAATCTTCTTTGGTTTTTTCCTCTACGCCTTTGTATAAAGTAAGCCTACATTTTTGCCCTTTGAGCGTAAAATCGGCGTAGGCGTAGGTGAGAAGTTTGCGCTTTTTGCCTGTGCTGGTAGGCAGTTCTATTACTTGCTCGTCGGCAGGGGCTAAGGTCAGATTCGCCTCTACACGATAACTGCTATCAGGTGCAAAGTAGGCAAGTCCTTGAAAGTTTTTCTTGTCTTCGCTTTTCAAAGGCGAACCGCTGCCCTTCATAAAGCTATCTTGTTCCTGCCTGTGTTTATTGAGTTCTAACTCTGTTTTGGGTACGCAAGAAGCCGCCATGAGCAAGAGCCAAAGCGGAAGCGCGTAACAAGCCATCAAGTAAGGATTTTTTGTTTTCATTTTGTCGCGATAAAATTGTATTAAAGTTTGATAACAAAAATATATTTTCAATTTTTGCTTTCTACCCTTCAAAGAGATAAACGCCTAAGTGCAGAAAAAGTCTTTGAAGGGCATATTTTTTTCGCAAGGTAGCGCGAAAATCGGGACAAAGTTAGCGCAAATTTTAGGATAAAAGTCGTAAAAAGCCTATTTTTGACCCCTCAAAAATGTAGCGCGAAATTCAACGCCACTGTTTGTGTCCCTACAAACTACACAATTTTATTTTTTCTTTTGTTTCACATATTTTTTTATACCACAAAAACTGACCTATGAAATTCTCTTTCATTCTTTTTTATGTCCCTTTTCCCGACTTGCTTTCGGCAGAAAAAGCCATCAGTGCGCTACTAAACTTGCGCCTCATTGCTTGCGCCAACGTCTATCAGGCGCAAAGTTTTTACCATTGGCAGGGCGCAATAGCCAACGAGGGCGAGCAGGTAGCCTATTTAAAGACCCTCCCCGAAAAAGCAGCAGAGGTAGCCACTGTTTTAGAGAAATTGCACCCCTATCAAGTTCCTTGCATTGCACAAACGGAAATGATTTGCAACGAAAGTTATTTTAAATGGCTTTCTAAGCAGGTGAGAAGTGAGATTTAGAAAAAGCCAACATCAAACTTTCAAACCAACGATTTGCGCAAAGCAAGCGCGTAGCCGTAATGTAGTCCCTCGTGTGTATTATTGAAAGTGATAGCCCCCTCGATGCTGCCCAACACAAAACCGAAACTGGTTGTGTAGGTTTGAAAATTCTCAAAGATGCCATTTTGGTAGTCTTGCTCAAAAAGCGCGATGAGCGAAAGGGCTTTTTCCTTTAAAAATGTCACTTCTTCTGCTGTAATGGGAACTTCAGGTTTTGTCCCTTTTCGGAATTTTTCTATCCAAATGGGGTCTAAATGGGGTTTGTTGCCCGTTAGGGAGTAGCAAAGTAGCTGTTGTGTAACGACAAGATGCCCAAAGTTCCAGATAAGGTTATTAGAAAAACCAGCAGGAATTTGGTTTAATTCCTCAATTGTGTGCTTTTCCATTAAAGCCATGAAATTTTGGCGCGTCGTTTTTAAAACAGAAAGAGCAAGTGTGAGATTCATACTTGTTTTTTTAGAAAAATAAAAAAAATGGAACGTTTTGAAAAAACACTTTGAGGGCGGAGATTATAGGCAGAAATTAGGGGTAGGAATCGGGAAGGAATAATCAGACTTTCTACCCCAAAGACAGCCTTTCTCTTGTATGTAAGAAAAAAGAGAAACTAAGGCAATTTAGGAGGGATTTGCCACACGTTCATACACGCCCATCTTACTAAACTTTTCGATGCGTCGGTGCTTCAAAAGTATGGGTTCGAGCTTTTGTAGGGCTTCGGTTTCGGTTAGGATAAAATCCTTTACTTTTTGGATAATTGCCTGCGAATTACGGTGTGCGCCCCCAAGTGGCTCTTCGATGATACCATCAATAAGCCCTGCGGCGAGCATGTCTTGTGCCGTCAGTTTGAGTGCGTCGGCGGCTTGCTCTTTGTAGTCCCAACTGCGCCAAAGGATAGAGGAGCAGGATTCGGGCGAAATAACCGAGTACCAAGTATTTTCCAACATCATCACCTTATCGCCGATAGCAATGCCCAACGCGCCACCACTTGCCCCCTCGCCAATGATAATGCAAATAATAGGCACAGAGAGGCGAAACATCTCTTTGAGGTTGCGTGCAATGGCTTCACCCTGTCCGCGCTCTTCGGCTTCTATTCCGGGAAAGGCACCGGGAGTGTCGATAAAACAGACAATAGGCACGCCAAACTTATCTGCCATCTGCATCAGGCGCAGTGCCTTGCGATAGCCTTCGGGATTGGGCATGCCAAAGTTGCGGAATTGGCGTTCTTTGGTATTCCTGCCCTTTTGATGCCCTAAAAGTAAGAACGATTTGCCCTCGATGCGTGCCAAACCACCGACTAAGGCTTTGTCATCTCTGACTCCTCTATCGCCATGTAGCTCGATAAAATCTTGCGCCATGCCTGCAATGTAGTCAAGCGTGTAAGGGCGTTCGGGGTGGCGTGAAAGCTGGACACGCTGCCAACGCGTTAGGTTTTGAAAGGTCTCTCTTTTGAGGTTATCGATGCGCTCCTCTAAGGCTTGTGCCGCCGAGCTTACATCAATCTGATTTTCAGCAGCCAAGCGTTTCATTTCTGCCAACTTGCTTTCTAATTCGGCGATGGGTTTTTCAAAATCGAGCATGAATTTGGGTAGCATCTAAGGTAGGAAAGGCTTTTTCTAAATGTTTAGACCAAAGAAAAAAAAGCATATTAAGGCTGCAAAGATGCAACTTTTATACACAAACGACAAATCTATGCTTCCTTTTTTGCGAAAAAGCCCCACCGCATTTTGCTTATCTCAAAGGCAGGGACTATCTCAAAAGCAATTTTGTAGGATACTTTTCGTAACTTTGTAAAGCCAAAAGAGTTAGAAAAAAAAGCGTTTGGCTGTATAAGAAGTTGGCTTAATCGCTTGTTCCCTTCAAAAAATAGCCCCAATCGCACTTTCTTTATCTTCATCCACTTCCTTCTGATGCAATTTACAAAAGACGATATACTCAAAGCCCTTTCTACGGTAGAAGACCCCGACTTGAAAAAAGACTTGGTAACGCTCGGTATGATACAGGGTTTGGAAATAGAACCCGACGTAGTGCGCTTCTCCGTAGTCCTGACCACGCCCGCCTGCCCTTTGAAAGAACTTATCCGCAATAATTGTGAAGAGGCGGTTCGCAAGGTCATTGGCGATATGATGCGCCTCGAAATCAAGATGACTTCCAGCGTAACTTCGGTGCGTACAGGTGCGATTCTGCCCAAGGTGAAAAATGTAATTGCCATTGCCTCTGGAAAAGGAGGGGTCGGCAAATCTACCGTCGCTTCAAATTTAGCCGTAACCTTAGCCGAAATGGGCGCGAAAGTTGGGCTTATTGATGCCGACATTTATGGTCCGTCTGTCCCTACTATGTTCAACTGCGAAACGGCGCGTCCGGGCGTAAGGCAGGAAGGCGAAAAATATATCCTCATTCCTTACGAACGCTATGGCGTAAAACTGCTCTCTATTGGCTTTATGGCTCCGCCCGATGAGGCTGTCGTTTGGCGGGGACCTATGGCAAGTTCGGCTTTGCGCCAATTTTTAGCTGATGCCGATTGGGGCGAATTGGACTATTTATTGATAGATTTACCTCCGGGAACGTCCGACATTCACCTTACTTTGGTACAAACCGTACCCGTTACGGGGGCTGTTGTCGTTACGACTCCACAAAAAGTAGCCTTAGCCGATGCCCAGAAAGGACTTATGATGTTCACGCGCAAGCCTATCAATGTTCCAATTTTGGGCATTATAGAAAATATGTCGTACTTTACCCCTGCCGAATTGCCCGAAAACAAATATTATCTTTTCGGCAAAGATGGCGGCAAGGTCTTGGCACAGCGCAACGAAGTTCCCTTTTTGGGCGAAATTCCCTTAGTGCAGCAGATTCGCGAAGGCGGCGATGCGGGAATCCCTGTCGCAATGGAAGAAAGCTCTATTGTATCGGAAGCCTTTAAAAATTTGGCAGAAAAATTGGCACAAAATATCGCCATTCGAAACGCCGAAATTGCGGCGACCAAACGTGTGGAAATTGTAGAATAGTGGCTTCTACAAATCGAAACCCAAAGGGGCTTCAAGACCCTTTGGGTTTGCAATCTTTTCTCTTTACAATTCCTAACCTCAACTTTTAGACAAGATGAACCCACTCGAACAAGGATTTGATGCGGCTCTTTTGCAGCGCATAGAAACCGCCCTCGATACCGTCCGCCCTTATCTTTTGGCAGATGGTGGCAATGTGCAGGTATTGGAACTTACGCCCGAAGGCACTTTACGGCTCGAAATGATAGGGGCTTGTGGCTCTTGCCCTGCCTCTCCCATGACTTTGAAGGCAGGCATCGAGCAGGCTATTTTCAGTGCCGTACCCGAAGTAAAGAAGGTAGAAGCGGTCAATGTGTCCTTCGACCAACTCCTTCAACGTTAGGTTTCTTTTTAAGACTTTATTTTAAATTTTACTAAAATTATTTCGCTTTTGTATAATATGAAAACTATTTTTTATTTTGCTTGCTTAACCTTTGGTCTGGTCTTTTTGTTGTCTTCTTTTGCCAAACCGACGCAGCCCCAAGATGGCGGCAGTTATCGCCTTTCCTTGCAAGATTTGATGCAAATTCATAAAAGCCGCAATCCGCAAAACATAGACGCTCAAATTACGGATAGGAAATGGATTTATATTAGTTCTGAAAAAGAAGGAAAAAATCAGATAGATATGTGGTCGTATGAGGTGTATTATCACCAAGTTCGCGCCATGTTGCTGAATATTTTTAGCTCCGAAAGTGGAATACAAAATAATCAGACCCAACTGCACCTATTCCACAAAGAAGATAGCGAGCAACTTATTTCGGAATTAGAAGGAGCGCAATTCAAGAAAGTGCGCGAAAAAATAGAAAATAATCAAACTTATTTGCGCTATCAAAACGAGGAATTTGTTGTGTTTATTCTGATAGATGCAAGCCAAACGCTCCCTTATCGCTTTACTTTGGCAAGCCTAAAATAGACGTGGCTATTCATTTCTGTTTTCCTATTTTTGTGTCGTTTCAACTCTTTTTCTATGCACGAAGACTTACAATTCTTTTGGCAACGCCTTTTGGAAGACCGCCAATTAGCTTTTTATATGGGCGGACTTACGCTCTGCCTAATTTTGTTATTGGTTTTGTTTGTAAAGGTCTTACTCACCCCTTCGCCCCAAACGCGCAGCGAAAACCTCACCCAAAACTTTTTAGCCACTACTTTAAGTGACGACTTTTTGCGCAACTTAGAAAAAATAACGCATCAGGCACGTACTGCCCTGCAAGATTTGGAAGAAAAAGCCAACGAGCAAAACCAGCTCATAGAAGCACAAACGGAAAAGTTGGAACAACTCCAAGCGGCACTTTTGGCAGAGGGCGCAAGCGAAGCGCAGGTATTGGAAGCGAAAAAGCCTTTCCGCTTTCCTTGGCTTGTCTTTGTTGGCGGAATCGTCTTAGGGGCAGGCTTGGGCGTGGGTGGGGTTCTTTTCTACTTTTATTGGTAAAATTTTATTGGTAAAAAATCGTCCTTCGCTTTTTAGATTTGAGGTGGAATTTGCGCCTTCAAGCGGTTCATCTCCTCTCTGTGTCTTTCTACCAAACGCTCCATCGTGAGTTTTTGCGCCCTAACAAGCTCCTCGGTACGTGTGCGCTGCTCAATTAGCTCTTTGCTTTGCGTAACAAGCATCTCTTCCTGCATTTTATTGAGCGAAATATCAACCATTACAAAGATGTAGCCTTTTAGATTATCGTTCATATCATAAGTAGCCATACCAAAGAGATTGACCCAAATTTCTATCGCGCCCTTTCCTAAAATGGTAGTGGAAGCGTTCCAAAGTTTGCGGTTTTCCATCAAAGCTAACCCTTCCTGCCACTCGATTTCGTTGCTGAAAAGCGGCAGAACAGAACGGTCTAAAAGTTCGCTACTTTCATAGTCTAATTGGGTAAGCAGTAGGGTATTGACAAAGGTGATGCGTTTTTGGTGGTTTGCCTCTAAAATAAAAAATGCCGTTTCGAAGAGTTGATTGCGAAGCTGCAATTCGCGCTGAATACGCATGACCTCCTCTTGGGTAGCGGTAAGCTCTTCCATGTTTTGGCGCATCTCCTCCTCTTGTGCTGTCATTTGTTGCGCCAATTCTTGCGACTCGCGTAGCAACTTTTCGTTTATTTCGTTGTTGCGAATGATGGAAAGCATAGAGGCGATATTTTCACCTGCATTTTGTACAAATTCAATTTCGTAGTCTTCTAACTCTTTGAAAGAAGCAAGTTCAATCATACCATAAGTAACGCCATTGAGTTGCATGGGCATAATCAAGACGGCTCGCGGCAGAGCTTTTCCCAAGCCAGAGGTAATGCGAATGTAGTCTTCGGGTACTTCTTTGAGGTACAAAAAGCCCCCTTCTTTCCATGTCTGCCCCGTAAGACCTTCGCCTTTTTGTAGTTTTTGGGAAATAAATTTCTTTTTTCCCCAAGCATAACAGGCGATAAGTTCTAAAAAATGGTCGTCTTCGGTTGTCATAAAAAGTGCGCCCTGATTGGCGTTCAGATAAGTAACCAGCGTTTGGATAAGCCGCTCTGCCATCTGTGCCAGTGAAAGGTTGTTTTGTTTGAGGATGTCGGCAATGAGAGTTGCACCCTCATTTTTCCAGCTTCGCTCGGCTTCTTTGTGGGCGGCTTCTTGTAGGTTGTGGCGCATTTGCAAAAGGGAATTTCCCAACACATCTTGTTCGCCCAAAGGCTCGAAGTCTATTTCATAGCTGCCCTTTCCGATACTTTCGGCAAAAGTCGAGGTGCGTCTGATGCCCTTTACTAACCGTTGCAAAGCCTCTTCCATTTCCGAAATTTCGTCTTGGTAGTCTATTTTACGCATTTCGGTAAGCAAAATTCCCCTGCTCAAACGCTTGATGTCCTCGCTGATGTATGCCAAACGTTCTGTAATAGATTTTGCCAAAAAGAAAGCCAAAATAAAACCTACTACCAAGCCCACAAGCATCACCAAGACCGATTGATTGCGCAGTTGTGTAACACTTTGCAGGCTCTGTTTCTGAAAGATAAGAAAGGTTTGTGAATTGTTTTCTATCAGAAAATAAAGATTTTTTTCTAAATCGTCGTATAAAACTTGTATCTGACTGATTTGCTGCTGAAATTCGTCTGTTTGGGCATACAAAAGCCGCTCTTGCGCATTGCGCCCCCGCAGGCGTAGCAATAGCGTTTTTTGCAATTCGATAAACCTATCGAAGCGTGCAAAGGCAGAATCGAGCTGGACACTGCCCTGCTCATCACGCCATTCCCATTGGGCGGCTAAGGTTTCGAGATTGGCACGCTGTTGCGGATAATCGCTGCTGTATAGCTCTTGCAGGGTTTGGTAAGATTCCTTGCTAATTTTTTCGTTTTTAAAATAACTATGCTCCAAAGTTAGGCGCAAAGTACGCCCTGCCAATACGCGAAACTCTTTCAGAGCCTCGATGCTGGGTTGGAGAACGTCCTGATTGACCTCCGTAGTAGCCAAATTTTTGTTTAATTGTACCACTACCATAATCCCACTAATGAGGATAAGCAAAATCAAGAGTGCGAAACCGCCGAAAATGCGCTGCCAAATGCCAAGTTTGAGCATATCAAGAGTAATTCTGTATGAAGAAGTGTGTAAGGCGCACCATAGCCCTATCAGGGCTGCCTTTTTGCAAGATTACCGAAAATTTCTCTAAAATAGGTATTTCAGATGATAAACACAAAAAATAAGTCGAGAAATCAGACCAAAAGCCCAATAAAAAAGCCGAGTAGGGACAAATTTGCGCCTGACTCCAAAGGTGAACATTTCTGACCTTCTTCCCATTTTACAAAGTTGCTTGTAAGATTTGGGCAAGGGTGCTACAAAGGGTCTAATAAAACAAGGTGTCTAATAAAAACAAGTTGTCTAACAAAAGGGCTTCGAAACCCTATTAGTGCGCATAAGTTCCTAATAGGGTCAGAAAAGGGGACTTTTCAGAAGCCCAACTTCTCTAAAAAGAGGCTTTTTTTAGTAGGCTTGCACCAATTTTTTAAACTCCCCTTCGCGAGCCGCAATATCTTGGGCTGAAAGATTGATGAGCCTTTCTGTGCCAAATTTTTCTACACAAAAAGAAGCCATTGCCGAACCTTTCAATACTGCCTGCGACATCGTAACAAAATCTACCTTGTCTTGCTGTGCCAAATAGCCAATGAAGCCGCCTGCAAAGGTATCGCCTGCACCTGTGGGGTCAAATACCTCTTCCAAAGGCAGGGCGGGTGCGAAAAAGATTTGCCCTTCGCCGAAAAGCAAAGCCCCATGTTCGCCTTTTTTGATGATAAGATAGCGCGGTCCCATGGCTTGAATCTTACGCGCTGCCTTCACCAAAGAGTATTCGCCTGAAAGCTGTCGCGCCTCTTCGTCGTTGATGGAAAGGACATCTACTAAGGCTAAGGTTTCTTTGAGCGCGTCTAATGCCGTATCCATCCAAAAATTCATCGTATCCATCACGATAAGTTTGGGACGTTTTTTGAGCCGTTCGATGACGGTCTTTTGTACCTGTGGAGCTAAATTTCCCAACATCAAATAGTCGCAGGTTTGGTAGGATTCGGGTAGGATAGGGTCGAAAGAACCCAAAACGTTTAGCTCTGTGATGAGCGTATCGCGGCTATTCATATCATTGTGGTAGCGTCCCTTCCAAAAGAAAGACTTTTCGTCCGCCTTGATTTGTAAGCCTTCGGTATCTACGCCATGCTTGCGCAAAAGCTCGATGTCGGCTTGTGGAAAATCATAACCTACTACTGCCACTAATTGAATGGGCTTGACAAAGTAGGAAGCCGAAAGGCTGATGAAAGTAGCTGCGCCCCCAATGATTTTGTCGGTACTGCCGAAAGGTGTTTCGATAGCATCAAAGGCTACCGACCCTACTACTAATAAACTCATAGAGATGGATTGGTGAATAGTTTTTAAATCGCGAAATTACAAAATTCTATCGACATTTTAGCGACATTTTACTCGTCTTAGCCCTCTTCTGTTTTCTGAATCACTACCGACACGCTGGCATCACCTGTTACATTGACAACGGTACGGCACATATCCAAAATCCTATCTATGGCAAAGATAAGATAAATCCCTTCGGAGGGAATCCCTGCCTGCTCTAAAACGACGATAAGCATTAAAATTCCTGCCCCCGGTACTGCCGCCGCCCCTACCGAAGCAAGTGTGGCTGTGAGTAAGATGCTCAACTGCTGGGCAAGGCTCAAATCCATGTTATAGACCTGTGCAATAAAAATGGCGGCTACGCCCTGATACAAACTTGTGCCGTCCATGTTGATGGTTGCACCCATAGGCAGGACAAAACTGCTCACTTCTTTTGAAACGCCTAAATTCTTATGCACACACTCCATCGTTACGGGCAGCGTAGCAGCACTCGAACTGGTAGAAAATGCCAACATCTGGGCAGGCAAAATGCCTTTGAGCAATATCATAGGCGATTTGCCTGCTAAAAAGAAAACCATCAGCGGATACACTATCACGACCATCATCAGCAAGCCGCCCACTACCACTAAGGCATACGTGCCTACACCCTTCATAATCTCTACGGCTTTTTGCGGCTCGTCCCCTGCAAAATCTACAATCAGATACGCCATCAGCGCAAAAACCCCATAAGGCGCACCGCGCATAATGACTTCCACCATTTTTATCACCACATCATTGAGGGCATCAAAAAGGGCTTTCACAGGGGCTGCCTTTTGGCTGTCAATCATCAGGAGCGCAACGCCAAAAAGAGCGGCAAAAAAGATGACTTGCAACATGTTCCTATTTTCTGTCGCCGCCTTGATGATATTTTCAGGTACGATATCTACCAAAGGCTGCAAGGGGCTACTTTTCTGTGTTTCCTTAGCGGCATCTTGGCGTTTGGCGGTTTCTTGTGCAAATTGGGCGGCAAATTGGGCGCGTCTTTCTTCGGGAAAAGCCTTTCCTGGTTGAAAGACATTTGCCAAGACAAGCCCTATCGAAATGGCGATAACTGTCGTGGCAATATAAAGCCCCAAGGTTTTGAGTCCCATAGAGGAGAGTTTGGCAATGTCGCTAAGGCTGCTAATACCTTGTACCAAAGAGATAAAGACCAGCGGAACGGCGACCACTTTGAGCAAATTGATAAAGACCGTACCGAAAGGTTTTATCCAATCCAAAGCCCAAGCACTAAGGCTTGCATAACTCAAAGATAAACCTACAATCACGCCCAAGACCATGCCTATAATAATTTGCCAATGCATCGGGATTCTGTTCATAATGCGTTTTGTGTTGTGGGTAGAATAAAGAAAAAAACGGCTTTTTAAAGGCTTTTCAAAAGGCAGCAAGAGAGCCAAATCTATGTAAAGTAGCTACTCGAAAAGCACAAAAAAAGATTGAAAAGACTGCAAATTACGAAAAAAAAGCCAGACCCGACCAAAATTTGTCGCTTTTAAAGGCAGCAATTTTTCGTATCCAAAAGGCTAAGCGGCTTCAAACGGCTTAGGCTTTGAAGTCTGTTTTTTAAGTTAGGCTTCGAATTTGAAAATTAGAAAAAAAGACACTTCTTTTGTGGGTAGAATAGGGGAAGCGAAAGGCTTTTGCGTCTTACAACAAAGGCACGTTCAAATCCACCCCTTTATGAAGAAACAATATGCAAGAAGAATTACTATTAGCCCTTTTAGTGCGCTATTTTAAAAATGAAACTACCGAAGCCGAAACCGCCCAACTCTTGGCGTGGCTTGCCGAATCGCCTGACAACGAGCGACTTTTCAAAGCCTATCAAGAAGTTTGGGGGCAGACGGGCAAGCTCTACAATAGTTACACGCCCGACGTAGTACGCGCTTGGCGCAGATTTGAAAATCGAATCGCGCAGCAAGAAGCAGAAGCGCAGGTAGCGCGTCAGAAAACGGTACGCCTTTGGAAACAAATCGCAACTTGGGCGGCAGCCTTATTTATCGGAATAGCCCTCGGACACCTAAGCACACGCCTTTCGCACTCTGATACGCCCCTTGCGCAAGCCGAAATGCAGGTGGTACAAAGTGCAGACAAAGCCCTGATTTTATTGGCTGACGGCACAAAGGTTTGGCTCAATAAAAATTCCAAACTTACCTATCTTTCTGATTTTCAGCATGATAGGAAAGTAACCTTAGAAGGGGAGGCTTTCTTTGAAGTCCAACGCGACGAAAATAGCCCTTTCAGAATCCAGAGTGGCGAGGCACTGACTACCGTTTTGGGAACGTCTTTCAACATTCGCGCCTATCCACAAGAAAAGGAAGTGCGCGTAACGGTAGCCGAAGGCAAGGTAGAGGTCAGAAAAGCGCGTGGTTTTGATACCCAAACGAAGCCACAGACGCTAACGGCAAATCAAGTCGCGATTGTTTCGCCAAGTGCAGACGCGCCAGTGGTACAATTAGAAAACAAAAACCTCAATTATCTTTCGTGGAAGCATAAAAAATTAGTGTTCGAAAATCGCCCTGTGGGTGAAATCATAGACTTGCTTTCCGAAATTTATCAGATACAAGTAATGGTGAGCAATCCCGAAATTCGCAACTGCCAATTTACAGGCACTTTTGAAGAAAGCCAACCTTATGAAATGTTGGAAGTCATTGCTTATTCTTTGAATTTAGACCTCAAAGAAAAAGGTAAAAAATATTGGATTACGGGCAGCGGCTGTCCTGCCCTCTAAGTCTTTTAAAAAAACTGAAACTTTAATCAAAAACAAAACTATGAAGCTATCAAAAATAGCCCTGCTACTCCTATGCCTTTATGCAAGCCTTTTTAGCCCTTTGGCGGCGCAGCAAAGCGATTTGCTAAATCAAACCCTGACCCTGCCTTTTGCCGAAGCAAGTTTGAAAGATTTTTTACAATTTTTGCAAAAAGAGCATCAAGTCAAGATTTCTTATAGCGATTCTTATTTGCCTTTGCAGGCTAAAATTCGCTTCGAACCCCAAAAAGCCACCCTCGAAAACTTCTTCGAGCAAATCAGCACCCAAACGGGCATCGAGTATAAATGGCTCAATAAACAAATCGTTTTGAAGACAACCCCCGAAAGCCGAAAAAGGCAGCAAGATTTGGAGCAAAAAAAGCAATCCGACCAAAAGCCAACGCTACAAGAATCAAAAGCAAAGGCGAAAAATAGGTCTGAAACGGCTTCTGCAAGCCAAAAAATAGAAATGGAGGCTGCACTTGAAAAGGAGCAAAGAGCCGATAATCAAGCTGATACAGAAGCTAATACGCAGGTGCAGCCTTTGGATACGCTTACTGCAACAACAGAAAATAAGCAGCAAGAAAGCGAAAGCAACGCTTTGGATACTTTGCAAGAGGCAGCAAATCAAAACGCGCTCGATTCGCTTCCCACAACTGCACAAACTTCTGCAAAAGAACGCCCTTTTCAGTTTTCTTTTTTCTATCCTTTGGCTACCAATGGCGTAGAAAGTCCGCAATACACCAATCGCTTTTCTTTGAATTTGCTCTATGGCAGAAATGGGGGCGTAAAAGGTTTCGAGGCAGGTGCTTTCGTCAATACTTTGCGCGATAGCTTGCAGGGTTTTCAGGCTGCTAGCTTTACCAATGTCGTTTCAGGCAGCAGCAAGGCTTTTCAAGCGGCAGGCTTTCTAAATGTGGTAAAGGGTTCGCAAAATGGTTTCCAAGCGGCAGGTTTTGCCAATATCGTAGGTCAGAATGTCAAGGGACTGCAAGCGGCAGGTTTTCTAAATATAGCTGGCGGCGATAGTTTGCAAGGTTTTCAGGCGGCAGGTTTTATGAACAAAGCCAAATATGTGCGTGGCGTGCAGGCTTCGGGTTTTATCAATATCGCCAAAAAGGTAAAGGGTAGTCAAATTGGTTTTATCAATATTGCCGATAGCGTTTCGGGCGTAGCGATAGGTTTTATCAACATCATCAAAAATGGCTACACGCGCTTTGAGGTTTCTACGGGCGACATTTGGCACACCCAAATTTCATACAAGGCAGGTGTGCGAAAATTCTACACCTTCGCGACGGCAGCGATTCGCTTCGACGACCAAATCAGTTGGGCAGTAGGGGCAGGCTTGGGTTCGCAGGCGCGTCTGATGCCCCATCTTTATTTAGGGGGCGAACTTTTGGCAATGCAGGTAAATGAAAGACGCGCGTGGTCGGACGGTTTGAATACTTGGCTACAATTTCGCCCTTCGCTGACCTATGAATTTGGGAAACGTTTTAGTGTTTTTGCAGCCCCTACCCTGAATTTGATGCTTTCTAACCGTTATGACAACGAAACGGGCAAATATGGTTCTTCGCTGCCCAAAAATCCATTTTTTGAGAAAAATTATGAAATAGATAGTTGGTATGAAGAACTCAATATGAAGGCTTGGGTAGGATTTTCTGTGGGTATTTTGTTGTAGTTTTTTGTAAAATGTCTTACATTTAATCCGTTTCAAACAGTCAAATCCGTAAAATCTGTGTTCTAAAACTATTCGGGCGCGGATTTTACGGATTTAACGAATGTTCGCGGATTTTTTTATTTACTTTGTAGCAAATCCATTACATTTCTAACCATATTAGGAGAACCAATATAATAAGGCGTGCGCTGGTGCAAAGCTATGGGCTGAATGTCTAAGATGCGATTTTTGCCGTCGGTAGCCAAGCCGCCCGCTTGTTCGGCAATAAAAGCTAAGGGATTACATTCGTACAAAAGACGCAATTTGCCTTGTGGCGATTTGGGAGTGGCAGGATATAAAAAGATGCCGCCTTTGAGTAGGTTTCTATGAAAATCAGCAACCAAAGAACCGATATAACGTCCCTTAAATTGCTGCGTTTTGCAGTGATTGAGGTAGTTTTTTACACCCTCTTCGAAATCGTGGTAGCTACCTTCATTACAAGAGAAAATCTTGCCCTCTGCTTTGGTCTGAATAAGGGGATTGGAAAGTAGAAATTCGTCAGCTTTGAGGTCGTAAGTAAAGGCTTGTACGCCTTCGCCTGTGGTAAGGACAAGGAGCGTGGAAGTGCCATACAAAACATAGCCCCCTGCTACTTGCTCTGTCCCTGCCTGCAATAAATCGGACAAAGTAGGGGTCTGATTGGTAGGCGTTTTGCGCCTATAAATAGAAAAAATTGTACCGATAGACACATTGACATCAATATTCGACGAGCCATCGAGCGGGTCCATTGCCACCACATACTCTGCACCATCATTGCCTGTCAGGATAATGCCTTCGTTTTCTTCCGAACCAATAAGGGCAATCAGTCCGCTTTTGGTAAAAGCCTCGATAAAGCGATTGTTCGCAATGACATCTAACTTTTGTTGCTCTTCACCTTGCACATTTTCTGTACCAATAGCTCCTAAGATGCCTGCTAATTCTGCCCTATTGACATCCACATGCACGAGCTTGGCAGCCTGCGTGAGCGCATCAAGGATAAGTGAGAGGTCGGAAGCCTGCGGTTGTGTTTTTTTGTAGAAAAATTCACCCACCGAAAGGGGCGAGGAAGCCGTAATAAGCATAATATTTTGCATTTGAAGGTAAAATGGACATCGTCAAAGCACGTACTCCGAAAGGAAAACTTCTGTTCGAGGCGAAGCGAACAGGCTTTTGTGTAATACTTACAAAAACTTTGCAAAGTTACGTCTTTTGCCGCATTTCTATCCTCATTTTCAGAAAGAAGTTGTCGCTTTTCATTTTTGTAGCATAGAATAGGTGAAACAAAACAATAGATTTGACCAAAAACAAAGAAAGGGCAACGCAGTTTTTGATGGTAGGAATGAATGGCGAATTTGGGAAACAAGATAAAATTGGGTATGTTTGGAGAGGTGAAATGCGTTTTGCAAATTTTATCTCAAAATAAGACAGTTATTTATTTTCAGAGTTCAATCTTATTGACTCAAATTTCCGATTATATCGTTCTTTTAAAATTCAAAATCTAAAACAATGCCCGCTATTACTTCACTTACGGCACAAACGCCTGCCCCCGATTTTGAGGGCAAAGACCAAAATGGCAATTTGATTAAATTAGCCGACTACAAAGGGAAAAAAGTGGTGCTCTACTTCTATCCCAAAGATGACACTTCGGGCTGCACTGCCCAAGCCTGCGATTTGCGCGATAATTTTGAAGCCTTTGTTGAAGCAGGCTATCAAATTATTGGGGTAAGCCCTGATGATGAAAAATCTCATCAAAAGTTTATTCAAAAATACAACTTACCTTTTCCGCTTATCGCTGATACGGATAAGACCATTCACAATCTCTACGACGTTTGGCACGAGAAAAGTATGTATGGGAGGAAATACATGGGAACGGCACGCACTACTTTTGTGATAGACGAAAAGGGCGTGATTGAAGAGGTCATTACCAAAGTCAATACAAAGGCGCATGCTGCCCAAATTTTACCCAAGACAAAGTCTTAACATTGTGCCTGCAAATCTCTTTTACGGTCTTATGCCCTAAAAGAGATTTGCTTTTTTATTATTTTTCAAATATTATCTTTTCAAAATCAAAGCTGAAAATGATACAAAAAAAAGAATTTATCCTAACAAACAAAACAAGCCAACGCCCTTTTGCCTTCGACCTGACCTTTTCGGATTCGCTTTCTACACAACCCTTGCTTATCTTTTTACATGGCTTCAAGGGCTTTAAAGATTGGGGCGATTTTTCGCTTTTGAGCGATTTATGGGCGCAGGCTGGCTTTTTTACGCTCAAAATCAATTTTTCTCATAATGGCACTACCCCCGAAACGCCTCTTGATTTCACCGATTTAGAAGCCTTCCGAAAGAATACATTTGCCAAAGAAATTGAAGATATAAAAACGGTTTTAGATTTTATTTTAGAAAAAAAAGCATATCAAAATTACATCAATCCCGACCAAATTGCGCTTGTAGGGCATAGTCGCGGCGGTAGTACGGCTCTTTTGTATGCTTTGCAAGATGAGCGCATTTCAAAAGTTGTTACTTGGGCAGCCGTAGGCGATTTAGTGGGGCGTTATTTCAATTCGGCTGCACCCGATTTTGAGGCTTGGCAAAAAGAAGGGGTGAAATTTGTCCTCAACGGGCGCACAGGGCAGAAACTACCCGTAGGTTTTGATTTGTATCAAGATTATTTGTACCAAAAAGAAAAAGGAAATATTAACTATGATTTGAAAAAATCTATTGCAGATTTAAAAATTCCCATCTTGCTTTTGCATGGCGACACCGACGATTCAGTTCCCCTTACCGAAGCCCAAAATCTGCAACTTGCGCAGCCTGCCGCCGAACTTTGTATCATAACACAAGCCTCTCACACTTTTGGCATGCAGCACCCTTCTGAAAATGAGAGCCTCCCTGCTGCCGCCTTGCTTGCAGCCCAAAAAACGGCGATTTTTCTAAAAAAATAAAGAAGGTGCAAGATTCGAAACCAAGTAAAAGCGGCATAGGATTTGAGTAAGATTAAGCCTAACGCTAACCTTTCTTTATCAGAATGACCTTAAAACACTTCTTTTCTTTCGCGCTTTTAGTCGCGATTTTTTCTTTTTCTTTCCAAAGTGCGAAGGCACAAACGACTTACACTTGGGAAGATTATAGTTTAGAATTTACTGTGCCTGCGGGCTTTCAAGAAACTGCCAATAGTGGCGAAAAATTTGAAGGCAAGAGCGATAGAGCGGGTATCTTTCTTTTCGGACTTTATCCTTTGAGTGATGCCTCTATCACAAGCGATAATTTGGCTGATATGTTGGTAGAATTAGCCGCCGAAACGGGCATGGAAGTGGGCGAGGCAGAAGCCATCTCTTTCAACGGTTTTGAAGGTTATTATGCCGAAGGCGAAATAGAGGGCGTGCCTACCTTTTTTGCCTGCATGCTCGACCCCGAAGGCGAAACAAACTTCATTATCTCAATCCTACACAACAACGCTACCGATACAGCCGTCAAGATTGTAACAAGTATTCACAAATTGTAAGCGTTTTTGGTAAAAATGAAATGCGATTATAGGGCTAACCGTTTGCAAAAACGAGTAGCCCTATTTTTTTGTCGAAATGCGTGAAATTAGGAGTGGTGAAAAGTTGCACAGAGGCTGCTTTTGCCGCGTTTTAAAAATTTTTTAGCGTTTTTTTTGGATTTTTCCGTCTATGTGAAACTTTTATAGCTGCCCCTACGTTAGGATAGTGTAGAAAAAACACTTTGAAGTTTGCCTACCATTGGCTTACGCTTGGATTCGTTTTTTTCTCAAACTTTTCTCAAACTGTTTTTCCAAATTGCTTTTTTCAAGTTGCCTTTGTTGCTGCTTTTTATTTTTATTTTCCAAAACCCTAACCCGTCATTTATTATGGGATATTCTAACTGGTCAGATGATGCCTACAGCCACCTCAAATCGAAACGCGCCAATGCGAGCCGCGACGATATTTTTGTGAATAATAAGAAGGGAGCTGCTTCGCCCCGCATGTCGCCGCTCAATCTCAAATTTAGAGAGAGTCGTGATTCGGAAGCGCACCCCGAATCCTTAGCCATTGGGGTATTTTTAGATGTTACAGGCAGTATGGGGCGTATTCCCGAAGTGCTGGTACGCGAAAAGTTGGGCAAACTCATGAACACGCTCATTACGCATGGCATTGCGCATCCGCAGCTATTGTTTGGTGCGATTGGCGACCACATTTCCGACCGTCATCCGCTACAAATTGGGCAGTTTGAGAGCGGCACAGACGAATTAGACCAATGGCTTACTGAAATTTACATCGAGGGCGGCGGCGGCGGACAGGTCATGGAATCTTACACCTTAGCTTGGCTTTTTGCGGCGCGTCATACCTCCATCGATTGTTTTGAAAAACGCCGTCAGAAAGGTTTTGTCTTTACCATTGGCGACGAAGCGGCTTGGGATACAATTTCTACCGACCACCTTAAAAGCCTGATGGGGTATGCACAAGCCGACAGCGTTACTGATAAAGAGCTATTGGCAGAGGCAGAGCGCACGTATCACGTTTTCCACATACACGTCAATGAGGCTTCCTATAAAAATGACCCGCGCGTGTTGGGTTATTGGAAAAATATCTTAGGCGAAAGGCTCATTATCCTCAACGACCATGCGGCTATTGCCGAAACCATTGCCACAACAGTAGCCGTTATCCATGGCATTGATGCCAAACAAGTATTAGCAGCTTTTGACAACAAAACCGCCAATACGGTGAGTGAAGCCTTAGTGAATATCAACAAAGGTGGGGCTTCTTCGAAGGCAGGTACAAATAAAAAGGGTATTTTCAAGTTTTAAATAAGTGTAAAATAAATCTCATTTTTTATACTTATTTTTCAAAAACGGCAGGCACTACCAAAGGCGTAGTCCTGCCGTTTTTTTGTGCAATCTTTGAGAAAAAAGCCTCAAAGAGGTGTTTCTGATGGTAGCCTACCCAAAAAACAGCGTAAAACTAACACTTTGCGTTAAAATTTGTTCCTTAGTCGGGGGCGCAAGGTATTTGGCTTTTGGGCTTCTCTTGGTCTTCTTTTGGGCTTTCTTTTCGTACCTTTGCCTCTGTTTTTTTATCCAACCCCTTATTTTTCTTTCAAGATGGCAATTCCAACTCCCCCTTCTGCTCATGCCGAGCTAAACCTCCCTACCCTAACTGCCTCTGTTTGCGATTTGGTGCGAAAGGTGGGCGATTTTATCCGCCTCGAAGCCCTTGCTTTTGGCAAGCATTTGGTAGAGGAAAAGAGTTTTAATAGTCTTGTGTCTTATGTAGATAAAGAAGCCGAGCGACTTTTGGTAGAAGGCTTGCAGGTCTTGTTGCCACAGGCGGGTTTGATAGCCGAAGAAGGCACAGGGGAGCGCAAAGAGGAGAGCTATAATTGGATTATTGACCCCCTCGATGGCACTACAAATTTTATCCATGGGATTCCTATTTATAGCATCAGCATTGCCTTAGCGAAGGTTACGGCGGCGCAGTCTGATAATGCGCCACAACTTTTAAAACAAGAACTGCTTTTAGGAGTTGTCTTAGAGATTGGGCGCAATGAATGTTTTTATGCCTATCAAAATGGGGGAGCTTGGCTCGATGGTAGCCCCTTGCGTGTATCCGACGACAAAATCTTAGCAAAAGCCTTAGTAGCGACGGGCTTCCCTTATGAAAATTTTGTCAAGATAGAGGCTTATATGAACCTGCTGGCGCATTTTATGAAAAACTGTCATGGATTGCGACGTTTAGGGTCGGCAGCCGTAGATTTGGCATATGTGGCGGCAGGGCGTTTCGAGGGCTTTTTTGAGTACAATCTCAACCCTTGGGACGTGGCGGCAGGGTCGCTCTTGGTCAAGGAGGCAGGCGGTATTGTTACCGACTTTGAAGGGGGGCAGGACTTCGTCTTCGGGCGTGCAATTTTGGCTGCCAATGCCCACCTCCATGCGCAGATGCAACGGCTCATTGCCGATAGTTTTTTGCCCCTCTAATCGAAACAAAGTTCGAAACAAAGTTCGAAACAAAGTCAGAGCCTTCCAATCATAAAAATCAAAATCATACCTTACAAATGGACAAACCGAAGCCTTCTTTTTCTCTTTCCGACCTACAAAATCCTGATTTTGAAAATCCCATCGATAAAGATAAAATTGCAGAAAATCCTGCCTTTTTGCCCTACGCCCATCAGGTGGGAAGTGCTGTTATCAAGCCTACTAAAAGGGGTGTGATAAAGGCACGCGCCCTTAGTGCTATGGAGGAGCAAACGCAGATGCAGCTCGACCAAATCAAAGCACAAATAGATTTGCTTGCACAGCAGGCACGCGGTTTGCAGGAGCGTGCCTTGATTTCACAACTTATTTATGAGGCTGAAATGAGTTTTGAACCCCTCATTTCGCATACATATAGCCTCTATCAGCGCAAAAATGGCGTGTATGTTCTCTCTATGATTGCCCCCGAACAGTGGAATAAACTTCCTTTTACCTTTATTGCCAAAGTGAAGCTATTGGCAGACCACACATGGCAGGTAGTAGAAAAAGGCGATTTTGAGCAGTTTTGGGCGCAAGCACAAGCGCAATAGCGAGGCAAGGCAATCGAGAAATACAAAAAAGCGAGGTGTTTTTCGCCCAAATGCACTTTTTGATAGATAAAAAACGATAAAAAATTAGAAAAGTGCAAAAAGTGCCTCGATTTTTGCTTATCTTTGTGTGAAAGCACCATATTATTGATGGCATAAACGCATGGAAACTCACGACAAGCCCCTATACAACCTTTTGTACGTAGATGACGAGGAGAGCAATTTGCGCATTTTTCGTAGCTCCTTCAAGCGTCATTACAATATTTTTACGGCAGCCTCTGCCGAAGAAGGGATTAGAATTTTAGCCGAGCAGCCGATTCATCTTATCATCACCGACCAAAAGATGCCAGAGATGACAGGTGTTGAGTTTTTGGAGCGCATCTTGCCCGACTACCCAGAGGCGATTCGTATTATCCTGACAGGATATAGCGATGTAGATGACATCACACGTGCCATCAATCGCTGTGGCATTTATCGCTACTTGGTCAAGCCTTGGAACAAAGAGGAGATGGTACTTACCCTTGATAAAGCCTTAGAAACTTACCAACTGCGCCAAGACAACAAGGAACTCTTGCAGGCTCTCAAACTTGCCAACGAAGATTTGGAAGAAAAGGTACGCCTGCGCACCCAAAATCTTATCGCCGCCAACGACGAACTCAAACGCGCCAAAGAGAAAGCCGAAGAAGCCTCCAAAGCCAAAGAGCAGTTTCTTTCTATGATGAGCCACGAAATTAGAACGCCCCTTAATGCCATTATTGGCGTTACTAATTTGCTTTCACAGATGGAACTGACGGCAGACCAGCGCGAAAACACCGAAATACTTTCTTTTTCTGCTAAAAATTTGCTTAATCTTATCAATGATGTCTTAGACCTCTCTAAAATCGAGGCAGGAAAGATGGAGTTGGAAGAATTAGAATTTGACCTAAAAGCACTACTGACCAATCTGACCGAAAGTTTCAAACATAAGGCAAAGGAAAAAGATTTGCAGATAAAACTTCATATTGATAAAAATATTCCTGCTTTTTTGATAGGCGATTCGGTGCGTTTGAGTCAGATTGTGAACAATCTGATGAGCAACGCGCTCAAATTTACCGAAGAAGGTTATGTTCAACTTACGGTTCGCCTTGCTAAAAACTTCGACGAGTCGGTAGAAATTCTTTTTGCCGTCAGCGATACGGGAATTGGGATAGAAAATGATAGATTGCAAAGTATTTTCGAAAACTTTTCGCAGGCAGGCAAAGACATTTCGCGCAAATATGGCGGCACAGGGTTGGGATTAGCCATCACCAAGCAGTTGGTAGAATTGCAGGGGGGCAGCATTTCGGCGATGAGTACGCCTATGGTCGGCTCTACTTTTAGCTTTCAAATTCCCCTGAAAAAGGTCTTGATGCGAGAGGAAAAAAACACCAACTTACTTAGAAAGGAACAAACGCCAAATCCTATCGAAATGCCTCTTCGTTTGGAAGGCGTACAGGTTTTGGTAGTGGAAGATAACCGTGTCAATCAGACTTTGGCACGCAAGTTCCTAACTAATTGGGGGGCAGAGGTTACTTTGGCTGAAAATGGCAAGCGTGCCTTAGAAAAAATGGCGCAGATGCGCTTCGATATTATTTTAATGGACTTGCAGATGCCCGAAATGGACGGCTATGAAGCCGCTATTCACATCAGGCGCAATGAAAGCCCTTTGGCTCAAATTCCAATTATTGCACTAACGGCTTCTACCCTCACCAAAGAGCGCGAAAGGGCTTTTCAGGTAGGCATGAACGACTATATCACCAAGCCTTTTGACCCTGCCGAACTCTACAAAAAAATCGTACAATATACGATACAAAAAGCCGCCCCAGAGCCGACAGAGCAAGCCGAACAGGAGTTAGATGTGAGTTATTACCAAAATTTGGCAGGAAAAGACCGCGATTTTTACTTAGAACTCTTAGACCTAACAAGCAAAGAAATTGCACTTTTTCGACAGGAACTACAAGAAGCCTTTGATAGCGCACAAGTAGAGATGCTTCGCTTGGCGTATCATAAGATAAAGGCTACCCTGCGCTGCCTGAAATTAGACTGGGAAGAGCCAATTCAAAACCTTAGGCTTCTGCTTCAAACCCAAATAGAAGACCCTAACAATCCCGAAAATGCACAAAAAGCAAAAACGGCTTTCGAGCAGCACAACCGCGATTTGGTGCAGATTCTACAAAGTTTGGAAGCCGAACAGCGTCAAATTATTATCAAGATGGATAATTCTCAAATAGACAACCGCTTTTTGAGAAGGGTATAAACCTTGTTATCAGACACAAAAGAAATAGTATTGAAAAGATGCTATTTCTTCTTTTGTTTCAATTTTTCTACTTCTTTGATGGATAAGATTGAGAAGATAAGAAGTGCTTTGGGTAAAAAAACTTGAAGTCAAATTTTCCTATTAGTCGTCTTCTGCTGCTATTTCTTATTCATTGAGCGAATTTTAGCCTTGCGAGGGGGGATTTGTGTGTGCAGAATAGTCGGCGGAAAAAGCGATTTTTTCGCTTGAAAAGTAGCGTTTTTTTGCTATTTTTGTAGTATCTTACCCTGCAAATCCAAGATTTGCCCTACTGATAGGGCAAGGGGAGCGTTTTTGCTTTATAGGAGAAGGCTTGCAAACTGAAAGCCTTCCGCGGTCTTTCTAAACTCAAAATTTTGAAATTTTTTCACAAAAAAATGAATAAATTACTGTTAAATATAGTTTTTCTTATGATAATAAATAGTATTTATTCACAAGAAGTAAAATATAGACTAATTGTTAAAGATACTTGTAATAATACCTATGATGTACATTATTTTTACTGGATATACAAAGATACAATTGAATTGCAGAACTCTATTCAACCAAGTGTAGATATTATTACTGGTTTTTCAACCTTAAAAGATACAGGTACATATTACTTATCTGAGGGATACTATTATGGTGCTGCTGATAAAAATCCTTTTCATAAAATAAAAATAACTAATTTTGGTTTAATAAATGATACAATAATACTAAATAATCTTCAAGAAGTAACTCTTTTTAGCAATCCTCCATTTACAGAATATCTATGTTGTGGTAAGAGGTGTAACGGATTTGAATCTACCTACTATCAGAACGGGAAATTAAAAATGCAAGGGAAATTTAGTAATGGTCAGCCAATCGGTGATTTGACTAAATACTACTATTCTGGAAAATTAAAGGAGAGGCACACGTTTAAAAAAAAACATCGTATTTATAGATACTATGATTTAGATAATGAGGAAGTTAACACTATTTTAGATGTAAAAATTAACAAATACCCGTTTTGGGTTTTCAAGAAGAAGATGAAGCACGACTCAAGCGGCAACAAGTTATATGAAGTATCAAGGAACAGACGAATTGAATATTTTATAGACGGACGTGTAAAAAGTAAGCTAAAATGGCACAAAAAATTTATTCAATCAGATTCTTTTTGGAATTACTTGTTTTTTTGGAAAAATAATCATGTACATAAAAGTAAAAACAAAAGTGATTATATAATTAAATACAAAGAATTTAATAAAGAAAATGAGTTGATTTTAAAAACAAAATCACATGCTTATTATAAAGATAAGCATTACTGTTTTGAAACATACTTAGATTCATCTTGGATTATTTACTATATAGAATATGATAAAAATAAAGTTGCTAAAAAAATAGAAAATGTAAATATAAACATATTAAAAAAATAACATGAAAATAAAAATACACATAATTAAAAAAATATAAAAGTTATAAAAAAATACATATTATCAATGGAGCAAATCTCAACCTCTTAGGGCGCAGAGAATCACGTCTATACGGCATTCTTGTTGGGCGTAGCGTCCTAATAACCAAAAAATAAACCAAATGTTCGTCTGCTACTAAGCCTCATTAATCCAATTTCTTAGCTTTGCGGGGCTGCTGCCATTAAAACGTCGACAAAATAGCATTTTGCATCTGTTTGTTGCTATTTTTGTAGTATATTAAGTGCTAACGTAAAATTAGTCGATATTTTACGACAAAGGATTTATCTTTCTAAAAGATTGCTATACAGGTACTTATACTAAAAACGGACTAAAAGTCCGTTCTACAGTAATTCTGTCCTACTGCTCACAACGCAAATCTTAGATTTGCTATTGATAGGTCGCAATCGCAGACTACGCCCAGCAGGGGAAGTCATTTTGATAGTCAATTTGAATCGTTCCCATGTTGTTAAAAATTGTCTTTTTCTTGTTTCAATTTTTCTACTTCTTTGATGGATAATCCTGTGAGTTTGGCTACCTTTTCGATAGAAAAGCCCTCTTCCAGGCAAGCCAAAGCTATTTTAATGCTTGTTTTTATCTCCCCTTTTTTTTCTCCTTTCTCTAAACCTTTTTGTAGCCCTTCCTCTAACCCTTTTTCCTCTCCTTTTTTAAAGAGGAAGTCATTTTGGTAGTCAATTTGAATCGTTCCCATGTTGTTAAAAATTGTCTTTTTCTTGTTTCAGTTTTTCTACTTCTTTGATGGATAATCCTGTGAGCTTGGCTACCTTTTCGATAGAGAAGCCCTCTTCCAGACAAGCCAAAGCTATTTTAATGCTTGTTTTTATCTCCCCTTTTTTTTCTCCTTTCTCTAACCCTTCCTCTAACCCTTTTTCCTCTCCTTTTTTAAAGAGGAAGTCATTTTGGTAGTCAATTTGAATCGTTCCCATGTTTGTTTTTTGAATTTGGTGGTTAATGATTTCAACTAAGCCTGCATTAAGGCGTAGGCGTGCCAGCGTGATGAGTTGGCGGACGTACTTATTTAACGCAGTTTTGTGGTGTTTTAGTTGCGCAAGGCGCGTTAAAATTTTATTAATGACCGCTTCTGCTTTCTCTTGTCCAAAGTCAGCCAAAATAGCCATAACGACTTCTTCGGCGTATTGGGAGGCTATCAATTCTTGATAGGAATACTTGTAAAAGGATTTGAGTTCGAAACCCCTATAAATTTCTTGTGGCTCTAAGCGGTTGCGCATTTTGCTTTCGGTGTCGCCTAAAAAATAAACGACTTGTTTAATCGGAATTTTGTATTTTTTATGTAAAATTGCATGATATTCTTGCATACGCAGTACCATGTCGGGTTCGTCTTGGCTCTGAAATTCTAATTGCAGGATAAAATCTTCGCCTGCTCGCGTCCTGATTTTGAGAATGTAATCTGCCTCTCGCTCTAAGGTAGTTTGTAATTTATCCTTTATTTCTTCATAAGAATCTATTACAAAACCTAACTCTCTTTGTGCAAAATTAAGAACGTAAGATTTGATGTTCTCTTTCAAGATTTTATCATAGGCGCGACTTTCCGTTTTTTCATTGTCGGAAGTGGGTGAAAGCGGTTTCTTTTTGGTCATCTTTGAGCCAATATTTCATAAAAGAATAAATTTATGCCAAGTACAAATTGAGGGCGGCTTCTAACAAACCTTGCTTTTTCAAAATAAGTTGGGCGGCTTCTCGAAAAGCTCCCTCGCCGCCTGCGGATTTGAGAACCACTTTGACCTCTTGTAAGACCTGCTCGTTTGCGTCGGCAGGGGCAAAACTTAGCCCTACGCGCCTTAGTAGTGGCAAATCGTTCCAATCATCACCAATATAAGCAATTTGCGTGTCATCGAGTTGGGTAGTTTTTTTAATTTGTTCATAAATTTCTAATTTATTTTTGATGCCATGAAAATGAAAATCAAAATTTAATTCCTCACACCTTTTGCGCACTACTTCCGAATTTCTGCCCGTTATTACCCCTACGCGAATCCCCATTTTTTGTAACGGGCGCACTATCAACCCATCTTTTACATTAAAACGCTTGTATTCTTGAAAATTGTTGTCGTAAATGATGCCACCGTCGGTCAGAACGCCATCTACGTCTGTGAGGATAAGTTGAATATTCATATTAAAATTTGAAAATTTTTTATAGAATTTTTACAAAAATAAATAAAAAGAACCTATAAGGTTTTAAGTCTTATAGGTTCTTTTCGGTAGGAATTTAGGCTATTATTTTCAAAAGGTAATAATTTTTCTTGCCTTTTTGTATCAAAATATACTTGCCTTGTAGCAAGTTTAGGTCGAGGGCTTGATTGGGGTCGGTGATTTTGTTTTGATTCAAACTCACGCCGCCGCCCAGAATCATTTTTCGCGCTTCTCCTTTGGAAGGGAAAATTTGCTTTTCTAATTGGGTAGCCAAAAGTTCCAATACGTTGGGGGCAGCCTCGAAATCCTGCTTACTTACTTCCAAGTTGGGTACATCTTTGAAGACTTCCAAAAGCGTATTTTCATCTAATTTTTCCAAAATTTCGGTAGTTGCCTTGCCAAATAAAATTTCGGAGGCTTCGATGGCTTTTGCTAAGGCATCTTCCCCATGCACCATTTTTGTAACTTGGGCAGCCAATTCTTTTTGCAATAAGC
Organism: Hugenholtzia roseola DSM 9546; assembly: GCF_000422585.1. Lineage (NCBI taxonomy): Bacteria > Pseudomonadati > Bacteroidota > Cytophagia > Cytophagales > Bernardetiaceae > Hugenholtzia > Hugenholtzia roseola. Next base: position 202,022 of record NZ_KE383879.1, on the reverse strand, counting down.
GCAAGTGAGGCGTGGCTTTGTGTTCGGCTTCCAAATTTTCTATCGTTTTTTGGTCTAAAAGTGTAAAGACGCGAATCATACGTGGTGCATCTTCGTCTGCTACATTGAGCCAAAATTGGTAGAATTGATAAGGCGAAGTTTTTTGTGCATCGAGCCAGATATTACCGCCTTCTGATTTGCCAAATTTTGTTCCGTCGGCTTTTGTAACCAAAGGACAGGTGAGGGCAAAAGCCGAGCCGCCGCCAATGCGACGGATAAATTCCGTTCCAGAGGTAATGTTGCCCCATTGGTCGGAGCCGCCCATTTGCAACTTCACGCCTTTATTTTCATACAACCAGTAAAAATCGTAAGCCTGCAAGAGTTGGTAAGAAAATTCAGTAAAAGAAAGTCCTGTTTCAAGCCTTTTCTTAACCGAATCTTTCGCCATCATATAATTGACGGTCAGGTGCTTGCCTGCTTCGCGCAAAAATTGTAGAAAAGAAATATTTTTAAACCAGTCGTAATTATTAACTACTTCGGCGGCATTTTCACCTTCAAAAGAAAGAAATTGGCGCAACTGTTTGGTGATACAGGCTTGGTTGTGTGCAAGTGTGGCTTCGTCTAAAAGGTTGCGCTCGGCAGATTTGCCCGAAGGGTCGCCAATCATACCCGTTGCGCCACCTACTAAGGCGATAGGCTTGTGTCCTGCTCGTTGCAATTGCACCAAAAGCATGAGCGTTGCCAAATTGCCGATATGAAGCGAATCTGCCGTAGGGTCGAAGCCGATATATCCTATTGTAATTTCTTTTTGCAACTGCTCCTCTGTTTCAGGGGTCAGGTCTTGCAACATGCCGCGCCAACGCAGTTCCTCAATGAGATTGTGTTTCATGAAATTTTCTATCTTTATGTTTTCAAAGTTTAGATATGAACCAAAACCCTAAGTGCCTTCCAGACGCTTAGGGTTTAAAATTACGCGCTCCCTGATAGCTTTCACAACCTTATTTAAGGTCTGAAAAGTCGAAGGTTTCGAGGAACTTGGTCGTGAAATTCCCTGCCTTAAATTGTGGGTCGTCCATCAATTTGAGGTGGAACGGAATCGTGGTTTTGATGCCTTCAATGACAAACTCCTCTAAGGCGCGTTTCATTCTGACGATAGTTTCCTCGCGCGTCTGCCCTACGGAAATGAGTTTGGCAATCATAGAATCGTAGTGGGGTGGAATGACATAGCCCGCATAGACGTGCGAATCTACACGGATACCGTGTCCGCCCGGAATGTGTAGATTTGTAATTTTGCCCGGCGAGGGTCTGAAACCATTAGCGGGGTCTTCGGCATTGATTCTACATTCGAGGCTAAACCTTTTGGGATAGTAATTTCGCCCCGACATGGGTAGCCCTGCGGCTAATTTGATTTGCTCTTTTACTAAGTCAAAATCCGTAACTTCTTCGGTTACGGGGTGTTCCACTTGGATACGGGTATTCATTTCCATAAAATAGAAATTATTATACTTATCCACTAAAAACTCCACTGTTCCTGCACCTTCGTAATTGATAGCCTTTGCGACTGAAACAGCGGCTGCGCCCATTTTGTCGCGCAATTCGGGGGTCATGATAGGCGAAGGCGTTTCTTCTACTAATTTTTGGTGGCGGCGTTGGATAGAACAATCTCTTTCAGAAAGGTGGCAGGCTTCTCCCTTTCCGTCGCCGAAGACCTGAATTTCTACGTGTCGTGGTTCTTCCACGAATTTTTCTAAATACAGACCGCCATTTCCGAAGGCTGCGGTCGCTTCTTGGGTAGCGTCGTCCCAAGCTTTTTTAAATTCGGCTTCTTCTTTGATAAGGCGCATGCCTCTGCCGCCGCCGCCTGCTGTGGCTTTAATCATGACGGGGTAGCCAATTTCTTTGGCAAGTTGCATGCCTTCTTCTGCCGACTTTAAAAGTCCTTCCGAACCGGGTACGGTAGGCACGCCTGCCGCTTTTACAGTGGCTTTGGCAGTAGATTTATCGCCCATCTTTTCAATCATTTCGGGCGAAGCACCAATAAATTTGATGCCATGCTCCTGACAGATAGCCGAAAATTGCGCATTTTCCGAAAGAAAGCCATAGCCTGGGTGAATGGCATCGGCGTTGGTGATTTCTGCCGCTGCAATCAGGTGGGGCATATTGAGGTAAGATAGGCGGCTGGCGGGTGCGCCAATACAGACCGCTTCGTCGGCAAAGCGGACGTGTAGGCTCTCTTTGTCGGCGGTGGAATAGACGGCGACGGTCTTGATGCCCATTTCCTTGCAGGTGCGAATGATACGAAGGGCAATTTCGCCGCGATTGGCAATGAGTATTTTTTGAAACATGGGACGGTTCGGTCGTTGGGTCGTGCAATGAATCGGGGTGCGAAAAAGCACCAAAGAAAAAAGAGGGCAAAGGGTCGCTTTGCAAAGGGCGCGAAAGGGGCTTAGGCGGGGTCGACTAAGAACAAGACTTGGTCGTATTCCACAGGCGAGGCATTTTCTACCAACACCTTGACCACTGTTCCGCTTACATCTGACTCAATTTCATTAAAGAGTTTCATTGCCTCGATGATGCAAATGGGCTTTCCTTTTTCAATCTTGCTGCCCACTTTGGCAAAAGGCTCGGCTTCGGGGCTTGAAGCGCGATAAAAAGTACCTATCATCGGCGACTTGACCGCAATGTAGCGGCTTTCGTCTGTGGTGGCGGCTTTTTCGGCAGCAGCAGGGGCAGCCGTTTGGGTAGCAGCCACAGGTGCAGGTGCTACGGGAGCAGCCGCAAGGGGAGCAGCCATCTGCATGGGCGCACTCGTCATCACCACGTCGGCGTTGCGCTTGATGCTAAGTTTGAATTTTTCCGTTTCGATATTGACTTCTGCCAGCCCTGTACCAGCGATAAAGTCTATTAAATCTTGGATTTCTTTGGGTTGTAAATTCATGGCGTTGGGAAGATTAGTGTCAAGACTATGATTTTCAAGACTATGTTTTTGGGGTGCTTTCTTTTTGATAGACATAGCAAAAGAGATTAAAAGTAAGCCATCAAGCGAACCCATCTGAAAGGTATCATTGCTACGTTTCGAACCTTCAAAAAGACCTTGCAGATAGGCTCGCGCCTTTATGTCAATGGTTGCGCTATAAAGGCGTGCTTATTACTTGCGCACACGCTCTACATACGAACGTTTTTCGGTGTCAATTTTGATGACATCGCCTTCGTTGATAAAGAGTGGCACTTGAATTTCTGCTCCCGTTTCTAAGGTCGCTTTTTTGGTAGCATTGGTCGCTGTATCACCTTTTACGCCCGGCTCGCTATACGTAATGGCAAGCTCTACGTGTGAGGGCAATTCACAGGTGAGGACTTCTTCATTTTCGGCATTGACCATCATTTCTACAATTTGCCCCTCTTTCATAAATTCCGAACGCTCTACCATGTGTTCAGGCACATAGACCTGCTCGAAGGTTTCGTTGTGCATAAAATTAAAGCCCTCGCCCTCGCGATAGAGGAACTGATAGGGGCGGCGTTCTACGCGCACAGTCGTAATTTTATGACCTGCCGAAAAGGTATTGTCAATGACGCGCCCTGTCTTGACATTGCGAAGTTTGGTGCGCACAAAAGCAGGTCCTTTGCCCGGTTTTACGTGCAAAAATTCTGTAATGATAAAGAGGTCGTTGTTATGTACGATGCAAAGTCCGTTTCTGATATCTGCCGTCGTTGCCATAAGATATGGAGTATAAAGGGAATAAGGCTTTTGTAAAGAAAGAAAGGATATTTGAGATTTGAAAAAACAAAGTAGTATGGCTAAGTCTTTTAAATCTGACAAATAAAAAGCAGCGACAAGAACCGAAAACAACCAGCGACATTGCCCCTTTTAAAAGGTGAGAAAAGGCGCGTGTGGCTCTCGATTTGCCTTTGCTTGATAGATTGAGGGGCAAAGCTACAAACTTTTTTCGAGATTTTATTTAAAATCAGCGAATTGCACTTTTACGACAAAAAACTGCAAAAATTAGTATGCCCATTTGAGATAAGCTGCACCCCAAGTGAAGCCGCCACCGAAAGCGGCTAAAACTAAGTTGTCGCCTTTTTTAAACTGTGATTCAAAATCCCAGAGGCAGAGGGGAATAGTGCCGTTGGTGGTATTGCCGTAACGTTGGATATTGATAAGTACCTTATTCGGATTAAGCCCCAAACGCTCCGCTGTGGCATCTATGATGCGCAAATTGGCTTGATGAGGTACTAAATAGGCTATTTCGTCTGCACTAAGTCCGTTGCGCTGCACCAGTTCATACGAGGTATCTGCCATGTTTTTTACGGCGTGTTTGAAGACTACCGAGCCATGCTGCGTGACGTAATGTTCTTTATTGGCTACCGTTTGGGTAGAAGCGGGGTAGCGGCTGCCGCCTGCTTTCATGTAGAGAAATTCCGAACCTGCGCCGTCGCTACGCAAGATATGGTCTATAAGTCCGTTGCCTTCGGTGTTGGCTTCTAAAAGGACTGCTCCTGCGCCGTCGCCGAAGATGACGCAAGTTTGGCGGTCGGTATAATCGATGATAGAGGACATTTTATCTGTGCCTACGACGATAATTTTTTTGAAAACGCCTGTTTCTATAAATTTGGAGGCTGTTGTCAGGGCAAAAAGGAAGCCCGAACAAGCAGCCATGATGTCGTAACTCAAACAGTCTGCTGTGCAGCCGATTCCTTGCGCAATCAGATTGGCTGTGGCGGGAAATACCATATCGGGGGTAGCCGTTGCGCAGATAAGCATATCGATTTCTTTGGCATCGGTTTGTGTTTTTTCCAAAAGCCCCTTGGCAGCTTGAATACCCATGTAAGACGCGCCTAAGCCTTCGCCTTTGAGCAGACGGCGTTCTTTGATGCCTGTGCGGGAGGTTATCCACTCGTCTGTGGTGTCGACCATTTTTTCTAATTCGGCATTGCTAAGTACGTACTCAGGGACATAGCCCTGCACACCTGTAATGGCGGCTTGAATTGGTTTCATATATCGTTTGTGGGTCTTGCTTGCGAGATGCGTTGAGAAAATGAGCAGACGCTCGTCTTGAAGGGGCAATTTAGGAAAGACTGCCTCAATTCACAAATTTAGCACAAAAACAAGTCCCCAAAGGGGCTAAGTTTTTTTACATCTAAAAAATATTGTTTAACTTTGTAGCGTACCCCAAAGGCTGTGTCTTTGTGCTTGTTTTGCCTGCTCAAAAGTGTTGGTAGGCGTTCAAAACAAAGCCTTTTTCACAATCAATGCCTCTGTATGGCACTCCTTTTCTATTTTTTCTAATATGTTTCAATCAAATGCTTTTCTAAGACAGTGAATAAGATAAAACTCGAAATTTTTGCCCTCTCGTCCAGCCAATCGCAGCAGGATAGCTTTGCGTTGGTCTTAGGTGAAATTAGCGGAAAAGAGCGTCGCTTACCTATTATTATCGGCAGGTTCGAGGCGCAGGCAATCGCCATGGAGTTGGAAAAGATAGAGCCGAAACGCCCCATGACCCATGACCTTTTCGCTGCCTTGGGGAAAACTTTTCATTTCACTATCGAGGAGATTGTCATTACGGGAATGGAAGAAGGTATCTTTACCGCGCTCATCTTCTTGAAAGATTTTCGCAACGGCGAACAGTACCAGCTCGATGCGCGTCCCTCCGACGCTGTCGCTTTGGCTTTGCGCTTCGATGCCCCCATTTATGCCGAAGATAGCGTCTTAGAAGAAGCGGGCATTGTACCCACCGAAATTAGCCGCGACGACGATGATGATGACGAAGAGGACGGCGAGGAGGAAGAAATGGCATTGATAGGCTCGAAAGAAGAAGCAAAAGAAGAGATTTCTACCAATCAACTTTCCAATTTGAGCAAGGAAATGTTGGAGCAACTTCTACAAAAAGCCCTTGAAGAAGAAGACTACGAAAAGGCGGCTAAAATCAGAGATGAAATGCAGCGCAGGGCTTAGGCTACTCACGCCACTTTCCTGCTTGCGTGCTGAAAAGAGCCAACTATGTGCTATCCAAATCGGCAAACTTTACAAAAAGGCATGGACGAAACCCCTATCCCCCAACCTGCACACAATTTTTCCGCCCCCAGCGAAATTCAGCAGCATTTAAGCCAGATTAAACGCTTAAAAGAAAAAATACAGACCACACAACGCGATTTAGACCAGACCAATCAGTTAGTCAAGACGCAACTTTTACCCATCATAGAGCGTGTGGCAGAACAGAAAGAAGCCCTCCTCGATATCTTGATACAAATGGCGGAAAGCAAAAGGCTACCTACTTCTGAACGCCAGTATCTGCATAATATCATCTGTGCCAAAGCCGAAGAACTCATTTTTAGATACGGTAGAGTCGAGGCTGTGCCGATATACCGCAAGTATCAGAGCCAGATAAAGCCTAAAAATAAAAAAGAAGCGACCCTTTTTGAGAAATTAAACCAAAAATTTGAAGAAACAATAAGCCAACTTTTTGAAGACGACGCGCCAAAACGGGCGCAGCAGGAAGCCTTTTCAGAAAGAAAACAGAGCCGCCGCCCTACCCAAGAAACAGACCCAGAAACAGACAAGGAAACAGACAAGGAGGCAGACCAAGCGGGCTACAAAATAGGCGAAAAAGTAGGCGACCAAGCCCAAGCAGCCCAACAACTGATGCGTAAGATTTATACACAACTTGCCAAATCTTTGCACCCCGACAAAGAACTTGATGCCGAGCGCAAAAAGGAAAAAAACGACCTGATGCACGCCCTTACACAAGCCTATCAAAAGCAAGATTTGTTCGTGCTTTTAGAGATGCAGCAAAAATATGGCGATTGGGCGCAGCAAAACACAACCCCCGACGCAGCAGAACGCGACCCCCAAAAAGAGATGGACTTGCTTCTTCAACTTCTCAAAACGCAGCGCAAAAACCTCGAAGGCGAACTTCTCAACCTTACCCAAGAGGGGGCTTCGGGCGCATTGTATCAAGAATTTGGCACCAACCCCAAAGAGGTAAAACGCAATATCCGTCAGAAAAAGGAGGAATTAGTTGCCGAACTTTTGAAGATGAAAGAAGAAATTATGGCGGCTTCGGAATATCACCAGCTTTTGTAAGAAACTTTGTAGGAAATTTTTGTGGCAATTTTTGCAGTGCAGTAGCATCGAGTTCTAAAAGTCAGTAGCAAATGTAGGGACAAGGCAGTGCCTTGTCCGAAGTATGGTTGAAATAAAACAGCATTTTAAGACCCGAAACAAGGTTGATTCCAAATCTTATTTCGTTCCAAATTTGAAACGGCAACGCGCTTTGTAGCACCAAATTTGACTCTCTGACTGCTTTTGTGGAGTTTTAAAATCCGCCTAAAATCTACCTAAAATTCGCTTAAAATCCTTTATTGGCAAGCAAATATGCCTTTACGTAGTCGCTTACGCCCTCTTCGAGGCTATGAAAGGGGCGATTGTAGCCTTGCGCGATAATTTTTTGCATAGTCGCTTGGGTAAAATATTGATACGTGTCGCGAATATCGATTGGGGTATCGATAAAGTCTATTTTTGGCTCTTTGTCTAAGGCTGCAAAAACAGCCTTGGTGAGGTCTAAAAAGCTCCGCGCCTTGCCGCTGCCCAAATTGTAGATGCCACTTTTGGGTTGCTGCTGCCGCAAAAAGTCAAGTACCGAAATCACATCTTTGATATAGACAAAATCGCGCAACTGCTGCCCGTCTGCAAAATCAGGGTGATGCGAGCGAAAGAGGCTCATGCTGCCCTTTTTTTGTATCTGCTGGAAGGCATGAAAAACTACCGAAGCCATGCGCCCTTTGTGGTATTCATTTGCACCATAGACATTAAAAAATTTCAGTCCTGCCCAAAAAGGAGGCGTTTGGCTTTGAGAAAGCACCCAGAGGTCGAAGAGTTGCTTCGAATTGCCGTAAGGATTAAGGGGCTTCAATTTGGGAATCAGACTTTCGTCGTCTTGATAGCCTTGCTCGCCTGCGCCGTAGGTAGCAGCGGAAGAGGCATAGATAAAGGGAATTTGCTTTTTTACCGCCCAATTCCAAAGATTTTGGCTATACACAACGTTGAGTTTTTCGAAAAGGGCAACATCAAATTCCGTCGTATCGGTACGTGCGCCAATATGCAGAATAGCCGTTAAGGGCGGATTTTCGGCTTCTAACCATTGAAAGAGAACCTCCCTTTCCACTTTTTGCACGTTAGGAAGAGGGAGGAGTGGTGCGTAGTTGCGCTGTTTTTCTTTTTTAGAAAAATCATCGACCAGCACCAAAGGCAGCGAAGGCTCACTTCTTTTGAGGTGAGCTGCCCATGCACTTGCAATAAAACCCGCAGCACCAGTAAGCAGAATCATAAGGGAAGGGAATTTTCAGACCCCAATGCGTCTGAAGGTTAAAAAAAACTAATCAGAAAGGCGAAATTATAGGCAAAAGCATAGCTCTCAATGCCAAAAATGCGTATTTTTGCATTACAAGTTGCAAAGAAACGAAAAAGCCTGCAAAAAAGTATCGCCTCCCAACTTTTGAGGCGGTAAAACTCTGCTTCGAAGACGCAGGGGGGCTGATTTGGATAAAAATAGCGTATGTAGCACTTTTTTTGCCCCTCTGTTTGCCCAACTTGCTTGCTTTCGCTGCCTTGTATCTTGTTATTTGTTATTTTGGCTAAAAATTTGTCTATTTGAAAGCCACTACAACTCACCCTTTTGTCAAAAAAGAAACCCGATGAAAATACGTACTTTTTACTCTTTTTGCTGTTATAGCCTTCTTTTTTTTGCTTTTTTTAGCTTTTCGCAAGTCTTTGCCCAAAAGGTGCAATTTAAGGTTACGGCACGTAGTATCCCCAGCAACTGCTCGGCTGGCGGCACTTCCTACGATATGGGCTATGTTTCTACTGCAAACAATCAAGATTGGGTTGTCGTCGCCTTCTTTGTCCAGCGCAAGGGCGGCTATTGGGAAAAAAAGGAATACACGCGGCAGGGGGCAGGCTATCTCAAATTAGATTTGAGCAGTTGCGACTACACAGGCAATTACTACGCCTTTGCGTGCTTGGCAGAAGACAAAGAGTGTTCCTTTCCCGATGTCTATCAAATCGAAACCAAACACAACGCCCAAGACCAAGCTCCTAAATTTAGAATCGTAAAGGTAGATAAAATCCCCTGCGACGGGGGCGAGGGGGCAAAAGTAGAATCGGGCTATGTCTATGCACCCACAGGTGGGCAAGTGGAAATTACGCTTTTTATGGAGAAAAAAGACGGCACGTGGCGCAAAAAGACATACCTCTACTTCGGTACAGGCAAATTAGATTTAGACATGGAGGGCTGCGACCTAACGGGAAACCACAAGGCTACGATTCGCTATCTGGACAACTAAATCCTTTATCTTTCGGTTATGCTTCTCACTTCTAAATTCTCTTTCTGATGCGAAAAGTCAATTTTATTTCTAAAAAAGCGCACCCTCTGGCGATAATTTGCGCTCTACTCTTTTTTTTCGGCGTAGGAAGCGCAGCTATTTCGCCCACTGAAAAAAAACAAGAGCTACTAAACGAGCCGATTAAATGGTACTCTTTCCAAGAGGCGATGGAAATGCAAAAGAAAGCACCACGCAAAATATTTGTAGATGTTTATACCGATTGGTGCGGCTGGTGCAAAAAAATGGACAAAAATACCTTTCAAAATCCGATTATTGCCAAACAACTCAATCAAGATTACTACGCCGTCAAGTTTAATGCTGAAACAGAGCGCGAACCTATTACGGTAGGCGGACACACTTTCAAGTACGTCGAGCAGAACGGACGAGGTTATCACGAGTTAGCCGTTGCGCTTTTGTCGGGCAAGATGAGCTACCCTACTGTCGCTTTCCTCGACGAAGAGATGCGCCTTATCCAAGCCGTACCCGGGTATCAAGAACCCAAACCCTTCGACCAAATGCTCAACTTTTTTACCCAAGATGCCTACAAAACAACCCCTTGGGAGCAGTTTGTGGAAGGCTATCAATCGCCTTTTGAAGATAAAAAATAGCCGCCTTAACTTCTAAAATCAGGCACAAATGTAGGGACAAGGCATTGCCTTGTCCTAATTTTTTTTAATAAGCGCGTCTTTTTCAGACCCAAAAAACGCCTAAGCCAAATTTTGTTTTGTTTCGAATTTGAAAATATAGATTTTTTCAAAAAAGCGAAGACAAGATAAAATCCTATTTCTGACCCAACCACTGTTGAATTTGGGTAGCCATTTGTTCGTATTGCGCTAAGGCAGGTACGTGTTTGGCATCTTTCAAGATGTGGTAGCCTTTGAAATGGGGGAAAAGTGCTGCCAAGCGTTTGAGCGTTTGGGGGGTAGGGAAAAAAACATCATCTTCTGCCAAGAGCGCATAAACGGGAGCTTCTAATTTTTTGCCCTCCGCTAAGGTCAGTTCGGGCGGACGGCGATAGTCCATCTTGACCCCCAATAGCAGCGTTTTGTGCAGTTCGAGCGATTCTGCCTCGATTTCAGTGTAGAAAGCACCCATAAAACGCTTCAAATCTGACTCTTTTTTGCTAAGGCGAAAGCGCAGCAGTGGCAAGAGAAGTTGGCGAAAATAGGCACTAAAAGAGCTATTTGCCAAGCCCGAAGGCACGACAAAAATTGCCTTTTCTATCCTTTTAGGCGCGAAGGCGATAAGTTTTTGTAACACAAATGCCCCATAAGAAATGGACACAAAGGGCGCACTTTCTATTTTCAAACCCAATAAGATTTCCTCTAACCAGCGTCCATAACTGCCGTCGGCTACCGAAAGTCGCTCCTTTGCCTGACTGTAATTTGCCTGCCCAATCGTGTCAATGCCGATAAGTTGGTACTGACCACTCAATTTTTCTAAGGCTTCTAAGGCAGAGGGCGCACTTGCATTGAGTCCGTGCAAAACGAGCAGGGGCGGCAAATCCTGATTGCCACTTATCAAGACGTGAGTTTTTCCAAAAGAAGTTTCTAAAAACAACGACCGAAGCGGCAGGCGCAACTTTTGCAGCGTCTGATGATAAAGGCGCGTGAGCGTTTTGGCGGCTTCGGGGTTTTGATAGAGCCAAGTTTGATACGGAAACGGCGTAGAGGCAGAAACGAGCGTGTCTTGTAGCATATTCATAAAAAGTGCGCGTAAGAAGGTGAAAAAAAGTACAAAAGAAGATAAAAACAGAACCCAAAAACGGCGAAAGTGAGAACAGACTTTCCGACAACAAATTTAGGTCATTTGACCTAAATTGCAAAATAAAAACGCCCAATTTTTCTTTTTTTTGTTTTTTGGCTCAAAAAGTAGTCGTTTCTTGTCTTTGTGCTTCGAAGGTTTGAACGTTGAAAGCCTCAAAATCGCTTCTTCCTTTTGGGGTCAGATAGGGAAAAAGCACCTGATTGACAGTGTTTAGATAGCTTTCGCGCGTTTTTTCGAGGTGCGGACTTTGCAGGGCTTGGATAGGCAGGGCGATAAAAAAAAATGTCCGCACCATGCCACTTATTTCCATTAGATTTTCCAGATGGGCTGCGCTAAAATTGTTTTCTATGATTCCTTCTTTTTGTAAAATTTGGAAAAAGGGCAGGTAGCTTTCTTTTCTTTTCTGATGGCTTTCGTTCAGATATTGGGCAATGGCAGGATAAGTACGAATGATTTGTGCATATTCTTTAAATAGAAAAATATATTTGATAGAAATATCAAAAGTATAAAGCGGAGCGGCAAGTAAGGCAGGAAGCGAAATGGCGACTCCTTTCTTTTGGATAGCGGCTAAAATTTCTTTCTGTTCGAGGATAAGGTCTTGAAAAAGAGCCAAAATAAGGCTATCCTTTGTGGGGAAGTGGTAGGTCAGATTGCCAAACCTGATGCCCATAAATTTGGCTACTTCGCGAAAGGAAACGCCCTCAAAGCCCTTTTCATTGAACAAAAGACGCGCTTGGTCTTTGATAAACTGTTTTGTATTTCCTTTGTTTTTCATATAATATTTTAATTTTTAACATTAAAATAAAGTTATTTTTTTAGTTTTTTATATTAACTACTCCTAAAACCAATAAACACAGAAGTTCCCAGTACCAATCTGACCTCTTTTTTAAACTTGTCATCAAAAAAACAATAAAGATGCGTAAAATTATCATTTTTCAAAATAAAAAGTGGTATTTGGCAAAAAAAAAGAGGTTGAGTTTCTTTTTGGGGTTTTAGACAGAATGTTATACGGCGATTTTCTTCTTAAATGCGAAGCCTGTTTTTATTGCCTCATAAATTTCACCTAACTTTGTGTCGTTATGAAGCAATCAAAATTACACGACGAGTACGAATTATTCTGCTTTTTGTTATTTGTTTTACAGACTCCACCTTAGTTCCTCCATTTTTAAAGAAGAGCCTTTGAGTCTGTCGTAATTTATTTGTTTTTACTTGATGAGAGTTCGAAACAAGTGTTTTGAGCTTTTATTTTGTTTATTACCAATCTTATGCTATTTTTATAGCATAGTATAAACTTTGTTTTTTTAATGAAAAAGTATTTTAATTTATTTGATTTTAGTCAGAAAGTAGACTACAAAATAGAAATTCTATCAGGACTTACTGTCGCCTTAGCTTTAGTACCTGAAGCGGTTGCGTTTTCCTTGATAGCAGGCTTATCACCACTAACAGGCTTATATGCAGCTTTTACTATTGGCTTGATAACCTCTATTTTAGGCGGTCGTCCAGGTATGATTTCTGGTGCGACAGGCGCGATAGCAGTCGTAATCGTCGCCTTAGCCAAATCGCATGGGGTAGAGTATGTCTTTGCTACTGTGGTTTTAGCGGGTTTGTTACAAATAATAGCAGGGCTTTTGCGTTTGGGCAAGTTCATTCGCTTAGTGCCTCATCCTGTGATGTTTGGTTTTGTGAATGGTTTGGCGGTTGTTATTTTCTTGTCACAATTAGACCAATTTAAAGTGAAAGATGGGGCAGGTGCTTTGCAGTGGATGGAGGGAAGTGCGCTTTACTTGATGTTAGGTTTGGTATTGCTAACTATGCTAATCATTTGGGGTCTGCCCAAACTTACTAAGGCAGTTCCTGCCTCCCTAACTGCCATTTTAGCGGTTTTTGGTATTGTTTCCTTTTTTGGCTTGGATACGGTTACGGTGGGCGATATTGCTTCTATCGAGGGCGGTTTCCCACCTTTTCACTTGCCCGAAGTGCCATTTACGATGGAAACCTTAGTGATTATTTTTCCTTATGCACTTATTGTAGCAGGGGTAGGGTTGATAGAAAGTTTGTTAACGCTTAACCTGATAGATGAAATTACCGAAACGCGCGGTTGGGGCAATAAAGAAGCCGTAGCACAAGGCATTGCCAACTTTGTTACAGGGATCTTTTCAGGCATGGGAGGCTGTGCTATGATTGGTCAAAGTCTTATCAACATTTCAGCAGGGGCGAGAGCGCGTCTTTCGGGCATTGTAGCTTCTGTTATGCTTTTGATTTTTGTGATGTACGGCTCGGCATTGATAGAAAAAGTGCCGATGGCTGCCCTCACAGGATTGATGATTATGGTTGCGATAGGAACTTTTGAATGGGTGAGTGTCAAGGCTTTTAATAAGATGCCTAAACACGACATTTTGGTTATGGTGCTGGTGATGCTCGTTACCATTTTCCTACACAACTTAGCCTTAGCCGTACTTATCGGAGTGATTATCTCTGCTTTGGTATTTGCTTGGGAAAGTGCAAAACGCATTAGAGCAAGAAAAAGAGTTGATGAGCAAGGGGTCAAACATTATGAAATTTACGGACCTTTGTTTTTTGGCTCTACCACTGCTTTTGCTGAAAAGTTTGATGTCTTAAACGACCCTGACGAAGTTATCATTGACTTTAAAGAGAGCCGTATTGCAGATATGAGTGCCATCGAAGCGGTCAATAAAATCACGGAGCGTTATGCCAAAGTAGGAAAAAAAGTGCATTTGCGTCATCTTAGTGGTGATTGCAGGCGTTTATTAAAAAACGCAGATTCGCTCATTGATGTGAATATTGTAGAAGACCCTACTTACAAAGTTTTGGTGGATAGCGAATAAAACCGTTTAACTTATGAAAAAAGCGACTTGAATCATATCAAGTCGCTTTTTTATTGGTGGGAAAAATTCTCGCTTGTCTTTTTTTATGAAAAAGCAGGAATACCCGTAATTTCTTTACCCAAGATGAGCAAGTGGATGTCGTGTGTGCCTTCGTAGGTAACGACTGATTCCAAGTTCATCATGTGGCGCATGATAGAATACTCGCCTGTGATGCCCATGCCGCCCAAAATTTGGCGTGCTTCGCGTGCAATGTTCATCGCAATTTCGATGTTGTTGCGTTTTGCCATCGAAATTTGGGCAGTTGTGGCTTTTCCTTCGTTCATGAGCGTACCCAAGCGCCAGCTAAGAAGTTGGGCTTGTGTAATGGCGGTAAGCATTTCGGCTAATTTCTTTTGGATAAGTTGGAAACTCGCGATAGGTTTGTCAAACTGAATACGCTCCATTGCATAGCGGCGTGCCGTATCATAACAATCCATAGCCGCCCCAATCGCACCCCAAGAGATGCCATAACGGGCTGAATCTAAGCACATCATCGGTGCGCCTAAACCGTCTTTATTAGGCAGTACGTTGGCTTTGGGAACTTTGACGTTATCGAAAACCAATTCGCCTGTGATGCTGGCACGCAAAGACCACTTGTTGTGAATCGTAGGCGTAGAAAAACCTGCCATGCCGCGCTCTACAATTAGCCCTTTGATGCGTCCGCTTTCGTCTTTTGCCCATACAACGGCAAGGTCGGCTTCGGGTGAGTTGGTTATCCACATCTTAGCACCGTTGAGCAAATAGTAGTCGCCCATGTCCTTGATATTGGTGAGCATGCCCGAAGGGTTTGAGCCAAAATTGGGTTCGGTAAGTCCGAAACAGCCCAAAAGTTCGCCTGTGGCAAGTTTGGGCAGGTATTTTTTGCGCTGCTCCTCGTTGCCAAATTTATAGATAGGGTACATTACCAAAGAAGATTGTACCGAAGTCATGGAACGCATGCCCGAATCGCCGCGCTCTACTTCTTGCATCATCAGACCGTAAGAAATGTAGTCTAAGCCGCCGCCGCCGTATTCTTCGGGAATAGAGGGACCAAACGCGCCCAATTCGCCAAATTTAGGCACTAACCACTTGGGAAAAATATTCTTGTCGGCACATTCTTCTATGATAGGCGAAACTTCTTTTTTGATGAACTCGCGCGTAGATTGGCGTACTAATTTTTGCTCTTCGGTCAGAAGGTCGTCTATTTGATAAAAATCGGGCGATTCGAAAGCATCTTGTACGTTGCGAGGACTAATGTGGGTGGGATTCTCTAATACAACTGCCATATAAAGTTGAGATTTGGGAGGTAAGAAAAGTGTTTGCGTGTGTTTTTTTTGCAAAATTACAAAAAAAACACACGCCTAATAGAATTTAGAAGCCTATTTTTCAAGACCTTCTGTAAAATCTAAATGTTTCTGAAAAAAAAACGCTTATCAGCCAAAAAGCCGATAAGCGTAGTATCCTGTTCCAACAATATCGCTGTAGGGGAAGGGTTCGAACCTTCACGAAGCGGTTAGACCTTTGAAAAGACAAAGGCTTTTTTCCGTTTATCTTCACCCCCGAGACCAGAGGGCATGGCTGCCTAAATTTCATCACCCTACATTTTGCATACAAAAGCGATACATTTTTGCATCAAAAGAAAAGCGGCTTGCTTTTCAAAATTTTACGCGCCTTTGTTATCGTTTTGTTGATGCAAAGTAAGTGCGAAAAAATGGACTTTGCAAATTTGGCAAAGAAATATCTTGATTTTTAGATAGAATTTAAAAAAAGCGAATTTCGCTGTCGTTATTTTTAATAAAGCCTTTCTTTTTTGAAAATATCGCAATTTGGAAAATGCTGCTTTTTGTTGTCTTTGGAAAAAATGGAAACCTTTTTCAGTCAAAAAAATTTATGTATATTTGCCAAAGTGTGGCTTTTGCCGCCCTGTGTTGGCAGCCCGTTCCTTTTAGCCGTTTTTTCCTATGCCCTTTCCTACTTCTGAAACTTTTTCTCTATGAACTACCCTTCGAAATTGATAGAAACCGCAGTGAACGAAATTTCGCGCCTTCCCAGCATAGGCAGAAAGAGTGCCTTGCGTTTGGCTCTGCACTTACTCAAACAAGACCCTATGGAGGTCAGACGCTTGACACAGGCGATAGAAGATTTGGTAGAAAAGACGCAATATTGTACCCAATGCCATGCCATTTCGGATACGCCAATTTGTCAGGTTTGCAGCAGTCCCAAACGCGATAGAAGCGTAATTTGTGTGGTGGAAAGCATTTCCGACTTAATGGCGATAGAAAATACTGCCCAATACAATGGACTTTATCACATCTTAGGAGGCGTAATTTCCCCCATCGAAGGGGTAGATGCTGCCGATTTAAACATTCAAAGTTTGGTAGAACGCGCTGCACAGCCCGAAACACAGGAAATTATTTTGGCTCTGAACGCCTCTATGGAAGGCGAAACGACGGCTTTTTATCTGACCAAATTGCTCAAAGAAAAGCAGGTGCGCATTAGCACCATTGCACGTGGCGTACCCATTGGGGGCGAATTGGAATATACAGACGAGATTACTTTGGCGCGAAGCATTGCCAAACGGATACGGTATGAATAGCCTCGAAAATGAGTTTTCAAAGGCTAAAATTTCTAAATACTACCAAAAAAATAGCATCTCTTGTGTTTTTTTGTGATAAAGTTAGATTTTTCTATTTTTGAAAAACAGACTTTTTGTATAAAATATCGCTGGTCTTTATTTTTTCGGTATAAAAATTTTTTTTCACCCTTGCTGCCCTTTATTTCTTTGCTTGTGGGCTTCGGAAGCGGTAGAAAGTTGTTATTTTCCTAAAAACGGCGAAAAATAAGGCGGAGGCGGCTTTGGTATTGAAAAAATGCCTAATTTTGTTTGGCAAATAGTAGCACCTAATTATTTGCCGATATGTCCTCATTTATCTCTGCGCCTAATGTAGCCCTCGAAGGCACACAAGAGCCTTTCGCTTCCACTGCCCATCAGCAAGCCGCTTATCAGGAGAAATTTCTTTTTCAGGCACTTACCTACGACGACGTACTGCTCGTTCCTGCCTACTCCGAAGTGTTGCCACGCGATACCCAAACCCAGACCCCGCTCACGCGCAAAATCACCCTCAATGTGCCTATTGTTTCTGCCGCTATGGATACCGTTACGGAGGCAGAGATGGCGATTGCGATAGCGCAAGAAGGGGGCATTGGCTTTATCCACAAAAATATGTCGATTGAAAGGCAAGCCGAACAGGTGCGCAAAGTGAAGCGTTCTGAAAGCGGTATGATTCTCGACCCCATTACCCTTCAACCCCATCAGACCCTAAAAGAAGCCAATGCGCTGATGCAGGAATTTAAAATTGGCGGTATTCCTGTCGTAGATGCCGAAGGTATCTTAGTTGGGATTCTGACCAATCGCGACTTGCGCTTTCAGAAAGATATGAGTGTTGCGGTTTCCGAAATTATGACGCGCCAAGACCTGATTACTGCGCCCGAAGGCGTGGATTTGGCACTTGCCGAAGATATTTTACAAAAATATAAAATAGAAAAACTACCTATCGTCAATGCACACTATAAATTAGTGGGGCTGATAACCTACAAGGACATTTTGAAGCGGCGCGACCGCCCTAATGCCTGCAAGGATAGCTTCGGACGCTTGCGTGTAGGAGCTGCCATAGGCGTTACTGCCGATACAATGCAGCGCGTAGAAGCCTTAGTAAAGGCAGGAGTAGATGTCGTAACGCTCGATACAGCGCATGGACATTCGAAGGGCGTGATTGAGATGCTCAAAAAGATAAAAGGCAAATTTCCAGAATTGCAGGTGGTGGTAGGAAATATTGCCACAGGCGAAGCCGCCAAAGCCTTAGCAGAGGCAGGTGCTGATGCCGTAAAAGTAGGCGTAGGACCGGGCAGCATTTGTACCACGCGCGTAGTGGCAGGTATTGGCATGCCCCAACTTTCAGCCGTCTTCGAGGCAGCGCAAGCACTCAAAGGCACAGGCGTACCCGTTATCGCTGATGGGGGGATTCGCTTTTCGGGCGATTTGGTCAAGGCTATCGCCGCAGGTGCGTCTTCTATTATGATAGGTTCGCTTTTGGCAGGAACGGACGAAGCACCGGGCGAAATGATAATTTATGAAGGGCGCAAGTTTAAATATTATCGCGGCATGGGTTCGTTGGAAGCGATGGAAGATGGCTCGAAAGACCGTTATTTTCAAGATACCGAAGACGACATCAAAAAACTCGTACCCGAAGGCATTACAGGGCGCGTTCCCTACAAGGGCAAATCTTACGAAGTCTTGTACCAATTAGTAGGCGGCTTGCGTGCAGGCATGGGTTATTGCGGTGCTGCCGATATTGCAGCCCTACAAAAGGCAAAGTTTGTCGTCATTACAGCCGCTGGCGTGCGCGAAAGCCACCCCCATGATGTAGTCATTACGCGCGAAGCACCGAATTATAGTAGGTAGTCAATTTTTTTTTAGTTTAGATTTAAAACCCCATAAAAGCCAAACTTTTATGGGGTTTTTCGTTAGCTTTAAAATTATTTCAACAAATTCCCATATTCAGCGATAAAGGCTTTGAGTGCCGTTTTGAGGGCATTTTTGAGCGAAAAGTCTGCCTCTTCGGTGTGGGTATGATTCTTTACGCCATGTTGGGCATCTGCCTGCGTTTTGAGCATATTCGAGGGGGCAAGGCTCACCTGCGTCGCGCCTTTGGTTAGGCTCACACTAAGGATTTCGCTGCTCGAAATGTTCCACTTGTAGCTTTCGCGCACGCCACGCGGGAGTGAAATTTGGGCTTTGTCGGCGACAAGGGTTGCTTTGGCGCGTGTGTTCATCACCAAATTAGATTGATTATTGAAGACGCGATAAATTTTAATATCAAAAGTATCGTCATTGAGGCGTGTTGCGGTGTAGCCGTAATAAATGCCCTTGCGCATAACGCCACCTTTGAAATAGTTGGGGCTATCGGTGATATAATATAAGTATAAATCCTCGCCTTCGGGTTTGAGCCAAGCCTGCCCATAGACCAACTCTTTCAGCTGGTTGATTTGTGCCACCGTCGGCGCATTGCCATACACTTCCAAAATAGCTCGCTTGCGAAAAGCTCCCAACGCTGCGGCACTTGCCCCTGCCTTTACTAAGGCTTGATACTGCCCCTGCGCTTCGGAAAGAGAGGTGATTTTCTTTTCTGCCACTGCCGTTTCTACTTTTTTCTCCTCGCTGGCATCTAAGGGCTTTTCCTCCGTTACCAAGCCTGCATCAAATTCGTCGTCGTCGTCTTCGGGTTCGGGTATCAAATCGGGTTCGGAATGAGTCGTTTGTAAAGGCGCAACGCTTTCGCCACGCCTTTTGGCACGCCGCATCTTTCGGCGCAGGCGTTTCATCGTGATTTTGGTCTGTCTATCCACAATGCCGTCAGGCTCGATTTCTTTGTTGGTCTGAAAATCGCGCACTGCCTCTAAAAGGGCTTGGCTAAAAACACCATCTGTGGGCAAATCGTATCCTAATTCGTTGAGGATTTTTTGCAATTTCACTACGGCGCGTCCTTTGTCGCCTAACTGTAATGCTCCCATGTAAGCTATCGGATTAAAAGGTGAATAAAAAAGAAGCGAATTTCAAAAATAAGAAAGCACAGGTATTGCCTTAGTGGGGGGAGGCAACGATAAAAGTCTTAAATGCACCCCACCCCAAACCCCGCCCCCATAGGGCGGGGCTTTGATTCGGAATCATTTTTTTTGCATTTATGCAAAAAAAATGATTTGGTTTTCGAACCATCTCCTATAGGCAGTGATGTTAAATTCTAAAAATTAGATTCAAATGTAGGGACAAGGCACTGCCTTGTCCGCAGCAAGATTGAAATAAAAAAGGGCTTTCAGACCTAAAAAAAGGTTCTGCCCAAATTTTATTTTGTGTCAAATTTGACAAAACAAGGTTTTTTACAGAACTTAACATTAATACCCCATAGGGCGGGGCTTTGATTCGGAATCATTTTTTTGCATTTATGCAAAAAAAATGATTTGGTTTTCGAACCCTCCCCTATGGGGGGAGGGCAGGGTGGGGGTTCAGGAGGCTTGTGCGAAGCACAAAACCCCGTTTGTCGACCTTCTGACCGTTGCAACAACGCCCCAAAAGACGAAAAGATAGTATAAAAAAAGCAATTTTCACAATATTTACAACTTTTTATTTTTTGACTACCCACGCCCTCGCGCTTTTGTTTGGTTTCAGATTGTAAGATTTTTGGCGAAATATATTTTTCTTATTCCTATAATGCAACCTTGTTGCAAAAAGTAGCTTCTTTGCTTTTTCTTACCTTAGAAAAAATAAGATTTGGCTTTTTTGGTGGGTATTTTTGAAAAAAAACGAAAAACCCTTAAAAAAGCTATAATCTTCGGTTTGAAGCGTTTTGAAAAAAGGCTATCCGAATATTGCCACTGCTAAAAAGGCAGTTGGCAGAATTTTATTCTGAAAAAAAAGCCTTTCCTATCCTAAAAAAGTGGCTTTTTGAAGGCTGATACGCATAAAAGATTTTTAAGTTTCAAAAAAGCGTTTTATGTTTGCACTCGTTCTTACAGATGTAAGAAAAAGCCCTTTTGAGAATTTAAGTATATCCAAACCCCTGTATCCAAACCAAACATCGACAATGAATATCCGTACAATTACCGTTTCTCTGTTCTTTTTAGCCCTACTTTTGGTAGGAAATTTGGCAAATGCTCAACAAAACCGCAACTGCCACTCGATGGAACACTTAGAAGCCCTGAAAGCAAGCCACCCCGAAAGCGAAACGCGCATGCGCCAAATAGAGAGCTTCACGCAAGAATATATCCGAAATCAGAGAAATAGCAGAGAACAAAATAACGTCTATACCATTCCCGTAGTTGTGCATGTGATTTATCGCACTTCTACCGAAAATATCAGCGAGGCACAAATCAATTCTCAAATTGCGGTTTTGAATCAGGACTTCCGCAAGACCAACGCCGACGCAAACAACGCACCTTCTGAATTTGCACCTTTGGCAGCCGACACCGAAATACAGTTTGTATTAGCCACTACCGACCCAAGCGGCAATCCTACCACAGGTATCACGCGCACTTCCACTACCGTAAGTTCTTTTAGCACCAACGATGCCATGAAATACACCGCACAAGGCGGACGCAACGCTTGGGATACCCAACGCTACCTCAATATTTGGGTCTGCAACTTAGGCGGCGGCATTTTAGGCTATGCGCAGTTTCCGGGAAGCGGCTCGGCAGCAACCGACGGCGTAGTAGTAGGACACAACTATTTTGGCACCACAGGCACAGCGCAAGCACCTTTCAATAGAGGTCGTACTACCACACACGAAGTAGGACATTGGCTCAATTTGCGCCACATCTGGGGCGATGGCAACTGTAATGCAGACGACTTTGTAACAGACACGCCTACGGCAGGCGCACCCAACTATGGCTGCCCTTCTTATCCTTCAAAATCTTGCAATAGCAATGGCGGTTTCACAAGCGATATGTTTATGAACTATATGGACTATGTAGATGACGCTTGTATGTATATGTTCACCACAGGTCAGAAAAATCGTATGCGTGCAGTATTGGCTTCGGGCGGATTCCGCGCTACTTTGGTAGCTGGAAGCGGCGGCGGTACTACGCCTCCTGCCGACCCACAATATTGTGCCTCAAAAGGCAATAGTGTAGCCGACGAGTGGATTCAGAGCGTCAATATTGGTGGAAACACACAGACCACAGGCAGCAACGGCGGTTATTCAGACCGTACCGCTACGGTTATCAATCTAAGCAAAGGCGTTTCTACCAGCGTATCGCTCACGCCCGGTTTTGCAGGAACGGCTTACAATGAATATTGGAGAATTTGGATTGATTTAAACAATGATAAAGATTTTGATGATGCAGGCGAACTTGTCTTTGATGCAGGTGCAGTGAGCAATACGACGGTAAATGGTGCTTTCACCGTTCCTACTTCGGCAATTACGGGCAATACACGTATGCGCGTTTCGATGAAATACAACGGTGCGCCTACGGCTTGCGAAACTTTTTCTTACGGCGAGGTAGAAGATTATACTGTCAATTTGGGCGGCGCAACTGCCTCTTGTAATGCACCTACGGGCGTAAACGTTTCAGCCGTAACTGCTTCTTCTTTCACCGTTTCATGGAATGCCGTTTCAGGCGCAACGGCTTACAGTGTGGAAGTTCGTCCTGTGGGCGGCACTTGGACAGCCCTAAGCGCAAGCTCTACTTCTCTTAATTTGACAGGTGCAAGTGCTTCTACCACTTACGAAGTGCGCGTCCGTACCGTATGCGGAAGTACCAACAGCAACTACTCTTCAACCGTTACGGTTACGACTGCTGCGCCCCCTGCCGTTTCTTACTGCGCTTCAAGAGGCAATAGTGTAGCCGACGAGTGGATTCAGCGCGTACAGTTTGGCTCTATCAATAACAATTCGGGTGCAAATGGTGGTTATGGCAATTTTACAAACCTTTCCACTACCCTAAATCGCGGCACAAGCTACACCCTGACCATCACCCCTGCTTGGAGCGGCACAGTGTATAGAGAAGGCTATGCCGTTTGGATTGACTGGAATCAAGATGGCGACTTTGCAGATGCAGGCGAGCAAGTAGTTACGGTAGCACGCACCAACGCCACGCCTATCAGCCGCACCATTAGCGTACCCACTACTGCCCTTGCTGGCGCAACCCGTATGCGTATCTCTATGAAATACAACGCCACACCTACGGCTTGTGAAACGTTCTCTTATGGCGAAGTAGAAGACTACA
Organism: Hugenholtzia roseola DSM 9546; assembly: GCF_000422585.1. NCBI lineage: Bacteria > Pseudomonadati > Bacteroidota > Cytophagia > Cytophagales > Bernardetiaceae > Hugenholtzia > Hugenholtzia roseola. The sequence goes on along the minus strand of NZ_KE383879.1, from coordinate 179,259 downwards.
CCGTTGTCATTGCCACAGCAAGCAGCAATGTAAATCCTGCCGACGACCATGTAGCTTCACAGCAGCGCGAAACACAAGGCGGCGATTTGAAAGAAGGCGACATTGCGTTCTCTTTGTATCCTAATCCTGCCCAAACAGTTTTGAACGTCCGCTTAGGTTTTGTAGGCGAAGGGGCAAAAGTGAGCATCATCAGCGTAACAGGTGCAGAAGTGTATCAGACAACGCTTCAAAATCAAGAAAATGAACTGACCATCAGCCACTTAAAAAGCGGTATGTATATCCTTTCCGTAACCGACGGCAGAGAGGTATTCACCCAAAAGTTCATCAAAGAGTAAAAAGGCAAATTGTAGTAGTTTTTCTATAATGGAAGGTAGAAAAAGTGCGATTCTTTTAGAATCGCGCTTTTTTTTATGTCTGATTCGCAAGTTTTGAAAGAATTGCACGCCACCTGCTACTTATTAGTGCGATACCCAAGGCGGCAGAAAAAAGGTGATACGGTCTAAAACCTTTCGGTTTTGCTTTGCCACAAGTTTTTTGCCCTATTTTGGCAAAACAAGCTGCCCTTTCTTTCTTCTTTCTTTTTTATTTGATACTTCCCTTTATGCAAAAAAAATCTGCTTCTCTCTCTCCTGCCCCTGCGTCTATGGGCGTGCTGCTGGGTAAGACGCTTCTCCTTTTGGTCTTGGTAGGATTTTCTAATCTGCTCTCTGCCCAAAACGAAACTACCCTACCCAAAACTTGGACGCTACAAGCCTGCCTCGACTATGCCTTAGAAAATAATTTGCAGGTACAACAAAACAACCTCACCATTGAAAGCAATCGTTCTACCCTCAAACAAGCCCAACTCGATAGATTGCCCTCGCTTAATGCCAATATTTCGCATTTCTACAACTTCGGACGCTCGCTAAACCCTTTTACCAACCAATTCATCAACCAACAAATTCAGACCAATAACCTTTCCCTTTCGGGTGATGTAACCATTTTTAGCGGCTTTTCCATCAATAATACCATCAAACAAAACAAACTCAATGTAGAAAGCAGCGAATTTTCTTTGGAAGAAGCCAAAAACAACCTCAAACTCAATCTCATCAATGCCTACTTGCAGGTAGTTTTGAATCAGCAAATTTTAGAAAATGCCCAAAAACAGAGCGAATCTACAAAGGCACAAATAGAGCAAACCCGCCGCTTGGTAACCGCTGGAACGCTCCCCGAAGTCAATCTATACCAATTAGAAGCCCAATTCGCTACCGACAAAGTGCAGATTGTGCAGGCGCAAAATAGCATCAACCTCGCCAAACTAACCCTCAAACAACTGATGCAACTCCCTGCCCAAACGCAAATGGAACTTGTCGTTCCGCAAATGGTAGCTCCTTCGGAATCGTTGGAAGAACGGCAATTAGAAGCGATTTTTAGCGCGGCAGAAAACAGTCAGCCACAGGTAAAGGCGGCGCGTTTGGGTACGCAAAGTTCGCTCTTGGGTATTGAAATTTCTAAGGCACGCCTACTGCCTACTCTAAGTTTCGGCTTTCAAGCCAATACCAACTATTCGAGTGCCAACAAGACGCTGCCCGACTTAACCAAAGAGCCTATTTTTAGCGGCATAGACACCTTGGGCTACATTCCCGATGCCAGCGGATTGCCGCAAGACTATGTAGTGCGCCCCCGTTTTAGCCTGCAAGAAAAGGAATTTGGCTTCTTTTCCCAGATACGCGAAGCCTTCCGACAAGGCTTTGGTTTTAGCCTACAAATTCCAATTTTCAACCGTTTCCAAACGCGAAATGCTATCCAACAAGCCACCATTCGCGCCAAGCAAAGTGAAGTCAATGAAAAAATTGTCATCAACCAGTTGCGCCAGACCATCGAGCAAGCCTATTTAGACGCGCGTGCGTCAGAGGCAAGCTATCGCGCCAATCTCGAACGTGTGAAAGCCTTGCAAGAAGCCTTCCGCGCCAGCGAAAAACGCTATGAATTGGGGGCTGCCAATCTTACCGATTATACGCTTGCTAAAAATAATTTGGCGGCGGCTGAAAATGATTTGCTTCGCGCCCAATATGATTTCATTTTCAAGGTCAAGGTCTTAGATTTTTATCAGGGCAAGCCTTTGGAGATAGAATAACGGATAACTTTTGCGACTTATTTGTAAAATAGGCTGCTCTCTTTTGTGTTGTGTAATAGAAAAGACACAGAAATAGGACACAGAAATAAAAAAATCAGCCTACTAAAACGGCATTTAAAGGGCGTTTTACACATCAAATGTCCCTTTAAGTGCCGTTTTTTACCTATGAAAAGCCCATTACAAGGCTATGATGATAGCAAAGTTTTTGCCGCGCCTGTTATTTTTCTTTGGGTTTCATAAGGGTATATTGATTTTTGAGCCAAACGGCATCAGAAAAAAAGCTAATTCCGCGCATGAAGTTTTTACCACGCTTGGCAGGGGCAAGGCTATCGAGTTCGGCAAAATCGCGTTTGGCTTCAATTAGGGAAAAAATTAAGGTATCTTTTTGCGATTGTGCGTAAAAGACTGCACCCGAATCGGGCAGGGCAAAGAGGTTCAGATGCGCATATCCTTTCAGGGGTTTAGAAGTGGCTTGTTTTTCTTTAAGGCTGTCTTTTTCACTGTGTAGAGGCTGCTGCGGATAAACCCAAAGGCTATCAGTTGTGCTTAGGCGTATAAAATGCCCCTTTCGCTGCGAAACGATTTTTAGTTTCCAAAGGTCGCCTTTGCGTTCTATCAACTCAATTTCGGGGGCAGGCAGGGTAAAACAAGTGTCCAAAGGGTTGAGTGTAAAGCGATTGGCGTACTTTTTTTCGTAAAAGTAAAGCGTTGTATCCTTTTGTTGGGTGCTGTTAAAATAAGGGGTTAGGTATTCATCTAAGATTTTAGTTTCCGTACCCCAAAAACTGCGGTTTTCTACCAAATCGCTCACAAAAAAGAGGCTATTGGGGCGCGGTTGATGCGGCTGAAAGCCCACTTGCAAACTGCACCACATTAAAAGCAAAATACCCGACATCATACCCAACAAACCCAAAACCCATCGCCACGTATGCGAGAAAATTTCGTATAAGGGCAGCAATAAGCCCGAAATAAGCAGGATAAGCATAACCGAAACTGTCCGCCCTTGCAAGGCTACCCCTTCGGCAAGCGTCAGGCTTGGAAGGGCTTGTGGAAACATCTGAATTGGAAACCACCAAATATAGACCACCAAAGAAGCACCAGCACCCAATATTAGCACATCAAGCAGGTGATATTTGGCTTTTTTTCCGCGCAAAAGCAGATAGAGCCAACTTAGAAAGCCAATCCCTAAGGGAATGGAAACCAGATAGCTACTTTGTACGAGGAGTTTTTCATTCGAGGAAAGCACAAAATAAGCCCCCAAAATCCACCAAAATAGCGTGCCTGTAAAGACTTCTAATAAATTTATCCTTTTTTCAGAAGTATCGCCGCGCAAAAGGGCATAGAGAATGAGTATCAGACCAAAAGCCAAGAGAACAAAGGCAGTAAAGTAGAGCGTATCAAAATAGGTTAGTTCGTAGGGAAAAACCGAAAAATTGGGTTCATGCACCTTCACTATCCAACGCCAAAGTCCATGAAAAAGCACCCCAAAAAGCAAAATTAGCAGCGGATACAAGACAAGACTTAGCAAAATTGCCCACCAACGAAGACTGCGAAGCGAGGTAGCAGCCACTACTACAAAGGCAATCGCTACACCTATCCAAATTTGGAAAAAGAGTGGCGAGGGGGCAAAGTGGAAAATTCCGCCCAGCGGGTCGCTAAAAAAAATAAGGCTGCGCCCCCCTTTTGCCTCTGCCAAATCGAGGTTGCCGAAGTGCCGAATGAGAGCCAAAAGATAGTCGCCATGTTGTTGCAAAGAGCCTAAGTTTAGGTTTTGAGGCGCATCTAAGGGAGTGTGGTATTTTTCTACATTGCCAATAAAGGCAAAATTTAGCAAAGGCAGGCTATCCCGTAAAAAGATAGTGCCATCGGTATCGTTTGGCATTTGTTCATAAATACCGACAGCAACCGAAGAGGTCAGGGCGCGAAAACGGTGTTCTTTTGTGGCGGCAGCAAATTGGCGGATAAGCCATTCGTTGTTCGGACTTGTTTGAAACATCATAGACGCACCCGAAGTGCCGCGTGCTTCAAAATTGATGACCAAGCCCACTTCTTTTGCCCAAGGGTGTTGTTCTAAAAAGGCAGTTGCGCCAAAAAGCCCTGTTTCTTCGCCATCGGAAAAGAGAAAAATAAGGTCGTTTTCCAAAGGGTTCGTTAGGTCGGTTTGTTTCAAAATTTGCAAGACTTCCAAGATAGCACCACAGGCGGCACCGTCGTCTGCCGCACCGTTTGCGCCTTCGGCAGAGTCGTAATGGGCTACTACCAAAATGGCTTTTCGCCCTATTTTCGAGCTTGCCCTGCCTTTGATGCGCACCAGAATATTTTTGACAAAACCTATTCTTAAATCTTTGCGCAAGGAATCAAAGACGATAGCAGACTGCACAGTGGGTTCGTAGCCTATTTTTTTCACCGTAGCCGTTAGGAAAAGCCGCACACTATCGAGGGCAGCCGAACCCGCAGGGTGAGGCGTGGCAGCTATTTTCTTGACAAAATCCATAGCTCTTATCGCTGAAAATTCGGTAATGCTATCTTCCGATTTTAGACCCGAAGGCGAAACCGAGCGTATAGACCAATAAAAAGCGAAAGCCATCATCAAGATGGCGACAAAACCTGCTAATCCGCGCATATAAAAAATGTTTAAGGCTGTTTAAATAGGGTTGGTTACAATTTGATACCGATAAGGGTAATGTCGTCGCGCTGTTCGGCATCTAATTGATGTTGGGCTAATTTTTCTAATAAAAATTCCTCTTGGTCTTCGATATCTTGTGGGGCTATCTGTTCGAGCCAACTTAAAAATTGAGTAGTACCGATTTTTTGATGTTTGGGTGAGGCTTGGTCTACATAGCCGTCGGTAGTCAGATAGACACAATCGCCTTTTTCTAATTTCAGGGTGCTATATTCAAAAGCCACATCTTGCTTGCGAACTACGCCGCCTACGCTTTTGCGTGTGCCTTTGATTTGCGCCAAATTGCCTTTCGAAAAATAGTAAAGCGGACGCTTTGCTCCTGCAAAAGTGAGGATAACTTCTTGATTATCAGGATTTTCTTCTATCACACAAAGACAGATGTCCATGCCGTCGTTATTCGAGTTGCTCTCCTGTTTGAGGGCGCGTCTTACGCCGCGATTGAGGCTTTCTAAGATGGCGGCAGGGTCTTGGTAGCGCATAACAGACTGATTCAGTTGCATCGAGCCAATCATGGACATAAAGGCACCAGGTACGCCATGCCCTGTGCAGTCGGCAACGGCAATGTATTTTCTATTTTCCACCTGCTCTGCCCAATAGAAATCGCCCGAAACGTAGTCTTTTGGCTTGTAGATAACAAAATATTGGTTGAAAAGGCGCGTCAGGCGGCGCGTGCTGGGCAGAATCATGGCTTGAATATCACGCGCATAACGAAGGCTATCGGTGATTTGCAGGTTTTTGCGCGAAATTTCCTCTTTGGCACTTTGTATCGTTTCGTAGGCTTCATTATTTGTCAGGGCAATGATGATATAAGAAGCCATTGTTTGTAAGATGCGATAATCTTGGCGTGTATAGGCATCTTTGCGCGTACTCTGAATGGTGAGAACGCCTAATAAGTGGTTGTCTTTTTCGAGTGGATAATAGATGATAGAATTGCGGTCTTGCAGGAGTTTGCCTTGCGTCTTATTCTGCATAAAATAAGCATATTCTACCTCAAAATCGTTGATAAAAATCACCTGCCTATTGCGGGCGCACCAAGTAGAAAGTTGTTCTGAATCGAGTGGAATTTCGCGATAGGGCTGCCGTATCCCATCTTTTAGGAAGTGCAAAAATTCGAGCGCATCTTTTTGCGCGTCGTAAGTGGCAATACCAAAGACGGAAGCGTCCATCATCTCTTTGATGTGGCTATAAACGGTATCGATGATGATACCCAAATCGAGCGAAGCGATAATGTCTTTGCCAATTTCGGAAAGGTGGGCAATGTCTTGATAGGCTTTCTGGATTGCGTCTTGTTGTTCTTTTAGCTCAAAATTGACGATTTCGAGCTGCTCACTTTGTTTCAAGACCTCATCTTGTTGGGCGCGAAGTTCTTGGTTGATGTCTGAAATTTCGCGTGTGCGAGCGGCTACTTCCAATTCCAAACGTTCATTTTGTTCGCGAATGAGTTTTTGGTTTTCTGCATTTTTCGAATCCACTTCCTTGCGCAGGGTATTGATTCTATCTATCAAACCTACCGAAACGATAAGCCCTAAGAGCAAATCGCCCACCTGTGAGGCATGGGCAGTGAAATAAGTGCGCTCCACCCATTCTAATTGGGCGGCTATGAAAATCAAAATTCCTGCAAAATAGACCACATTTGCCACCAAAAGAAAACGCGCAGGGCTATATTGAAGGCGAAACACAAAGTAGAGATTGGCTACCAAAGCGATAACAATCGTAACCAAAAGCGTTACCATCACCAAAAACAAATGGTGAATCCCAAAAAGACTCAATACAAACCAAAAGAGCGAAATCAGACCCAAAACTATAAAAACGTAGTCCCAAGTGCGCTGATTTTCACGCATGTTTAAAAAGCGGCGGAAAAAGAGCGTATAAAAAAACCAAAGCATCGAGAGCGAAGGCACTACCAAACGCCAATTGAGGCTTGGGTTGCGGCGGAAGAAAAATTCCACCAAATACTCCTCTATTACCAAATTGAAAAAAAGAGCCGAAAGCAGCAGTCCAGTGTAATAAAGGTAGCGGCGGTCTTTGAAAAGAAACGTAACTGAAAAATTGTAAAGTGCCAGAAGCAACATTGCACCCAAATAAAAGCCCTGATAGTAGCGTCGTTCTTTGGAAAGTTCGAGCGCGAGTGGCAGGTGCTGCACGCTCAATTGGGTGAGATTTTTTAAAATGCTCTTGTTTTGTTTCGAAAAGCTGGTTTTGTTTTCTATGCGTACAAAAAAGGTCTTGCTTTCATAGGGCGCAAACATCAGAGCAAACCCTGCCGAGCGGTCTATGGTCAGATTGCGGCTCAAATAAGGGTGCGTAATGCCGTCTTCTTGTTTGGTGTAGCGCACGCCAACGGGCGAATAGAGTTGGGCATGGTCGGCATCTTTGATGAGAAGCAGGAAGTTTTCTGCCGTCGCAAAGTTGTTTTTGAGTGTAAAGCGCAGCCAATAGACCTGTGTGGGGGCTTGATAGAGTTGGTCTTGTTGGCTTTCGGTTAGAATTTGAAAATGCGACAAGCCTTCTAAGGTCTGAAAGTCCTCTATCGTGAATTTATTTTCTAAATCGGCACAGCCCTTCAAGTAAGGTTGAAGGCTATAAACTTCCGTTGTATCGCTTAAAAGTAGCACATCGCCTGCCTTTGTCGGTGCAAAGGGCAAAAAGAAAGAAGCAAAAAATAGAAGAAAGGCTGCCTTTTTCTGCCATCTCACTTGCATCAATGATTGTGTCAATATTTCTAACAAACGCACAAAAGAACCTTTCATCTTACCCTTTTTCGAAAAAATGCTCGAAAGGATAAGACTAAAAGCAGTAAAGCCAAAAGATGCCATCAAAAAGCGCGTCGTTCGTGATATGTGTGCAAGCGTTGGCAAAGGCAGTCGTTTAAAGGTAGAGAAAGACTACGGAGGCAAAGATAGGCTTTTCTTATCCAAAATCCAAATCTTTGTGGAGGCAGTCGGGTTTAAATTTGAGGTAAGATTTGGCAGAGAAATAAAAAAAGAGAAAAAATGACAAAGCGCATGAGCAACAGAGCCTGAACAACAGAAACGGCAGAGGCACACTGTTCCCCAGCGGTGTTAAATCCTCAAAATTAAGTGCAAATGTAGGGACAAGGCAATGCCTTGTCCGCATTGAGATTGAAACAAAAAATAGTTTTCAGACCCAAAAATAGGGTTGAGTCTAAATTTCATTTCTAATTTGAAAGAACAAGTCTTCTTACAGAACCTAACGTTACTATGCTGCTCCCCTCAAACATAGCACCAAAAACGAAGCAAGCCGCGAAAGGGTTTTACAAAAGGCGTTTGTCTTTTTCCTAACAAAACAAAAAATAAATCGCCGCTTGTGGGTAGAATATACGGCAAAGTTCTCTAAAATGCCTATCTTGCAGGCGTTTCGGTTTTTGCTCCTATGAATATTTCCAAGACCCCTACTTTTTTTAAAATTTGGTTTAATTTTTTTCTGACTTGCTTTTCTTTTCTTGTGTTGAATAGCGTTTCAGCACAAGGGCGTTTCTTTGTGCGCAATTTTTCCCCCAAAGAGTACAAGGCTTATGCCCAAAATTGGGAAGTTACACAAGACGAGCGCGGAATTATTTATGTAGCCAATTTTGACGGCGTTTTAGAATACGACGGCGTTCGTTGGAATTTGATACCTGTCGGCGAAGAACTTTCTGTCAATGCCCTACAAGGCGATAAAAATGGACGCATTTACGTAGGTGCGTCAGGCGATTTTGGCTTTCTTGCCCCCAATGCGCAGGGAAAGATGCAGTATCATTCCCTTTCGCCTTTACTTTCCGAAAAAGACCTTGACTTTCAAGAAGTTTTTGAGGTTAGGGTAGTAGAAGACGGCGTAATTTTCAACGCTTATAGCCACCTTTTTTTCTATCAACCCGAAAAACAAGCGATTCAGGTCTGGAAAGAAGAAGATTTTTATTTCTATGAACCCATTGCGATTGATTCCCAAATCTATGTCGTGCATTTGCAAAAAGGTTTGGGCAAAATAAGTCAAGCGAAAGGCTTTGAACTGCTCCCCAAAGGCGATTTTTGTGCTTCCCAAGCGGCTATCGCGCTTTTGCCTATTCAAAAACAAAACAACAAACAAATCACGCAAATTTTAGTCGTTACGGCAAAAGGCGGCTTCTGGACATATAATTTAAAAAGCCATCAAGTAGAGCCTTTTCCGATAAGTGTGGCACTGCAAAAGTGGTTAGAAAGCTATGATTTGAGCGATTTTAAGCCTATTTCTGTGCCACAAATCGCGCCCAAAGAGCCAGAAATTCATTACTTGCTTACCAGCCACAATGGAGGCGCAATTTTGATAGATGCACAAGGCAATATCCTGCGCCGCATCGATGAAAACAGCGGTTTGCAGACCAATATGGCGTTCAAACTTGCCCCCGATAATTTTGGTGGCATTTGGTTTGGCATGAATCAGGGAATTAGTCGTGCCGAACTGCTTTCGCCTTTCGAACAGTGGTCGGAACAAGACGGCTTGAAGGATATGGTGCTTTCTGTGGTGCGTTATGGCGGCAAAATTTATGCAGGCACATTTGCAGGTCTTTTTGTCTTGGAGGGCAACCGCTTTGAGCCATTGGGCGATATAAAGCGTGCCTGTTGGGATTTGCGCGTTTTGAAAGAGGGCAACACAGAATCGCTTTTGATAGCGTCTTCGGGCGGACTTTTCCTATTAGAATCCATTGACAATCAAGCGATTGAGGCTAAAAAACAGACTTCTTTCCGCTTAGAATTGATACGTGAAAAATCTTCTTATGCCTTATGGCTTTCGCCCAAAAAAGATTACTTCTATGTCTCGGGTAGGAAAGGCGTTTTGCGGTATGATAAAATAAAAGAAGCAAAGGCGGAAACTTCGGCGGCTCAAAGGTGGAAACTTACGCGCCTTGCTGATGATTTGGAAGCCGACGTGCGCTCTTTATACGAAATGCCCAACGGCGAAATTTGGGTTGCTTCTGCCTACAATGGCTTTCTGAAAATTACTTTTGCCGCGCCAAATCCTGCTTCGGATACTATCCAAACGCAATTTCGAGTGCAATATTACGACACAAAAAAAGGCTTGCCTTCTAATAATTGGGTCAATGTCTATCCTTTTTTAGACAAAAAAACAAACCAAGTGCGCCCGATTTTCACCACAGGCAAAGGTATCTATCAATACAATGCAGAAAAAGACCGCTTTGAACCCGATTTTGCCTTCGATTTGCCTGCCCAAGATGTCTTTCGTTTGGTACAAACCCCAAAAGGCGAACTTTTTTTGGGCGGACTGACCACTAAAAAGGGACTTATCAGAAAGGGGACATCGCAGGGGCAAAAGTGGGAATGGCAAGACAAAATCTTTCGCCGTCTGCCCGAAATGGGCTTGGAGGCTATCTATGCTGATGGCGACAGCCTGCTTTGGCTTGGCGGTTCGGAAGGGCTTTTCAAGTACGATTTGAGGCGCAAGGGCTTTGAATGGCAGCCCTTCGAGGCGCAGATTCGAAAAATTGTACTTTCCGAAAAAGATTCTACTATTTTTTATGGCGCATTTTTCCAAAAAGGACAAAACGACACAACTTTTCGTTTTATCAAGGCGCAGCCGCAAGATTTTGTGCCTATTTTAGAATATGCACACAATTCGCTTCTTTTTTATTGTGCTTCAAGCTATTTGGAAGAGCCACAGACTACACTTTATAGCTACTTTTTAGAAGGTTTTGATGAGCATTGGTCGGCTTGGACACCGCTTAGTCAGAAAGAATACACCAATTTGCCCGAAGGCAGTTATCTTTTTCAGGTAAGAGCCAGAAATTTGTATCAGACCGAAAGTCAAGTGGCTACTTTTGCCTTCGAAGTCTTGCCGCCTTGGTATCGTACCTTCTGGGCGTATGCTGCCTATTTCTTGTTTGGGGTCGGATTTTTTTATACCATCTTGAAAATCAATGGATTGAGGCTTAAAAAGCAAAACCAATATTTGGAGCAAAAAGTCCAAATCCGAACACAAGAAATCCAGAAAAAAAATGAGCAAATCCAACAAAAAAATACAGAATTAGAGCAGCAGCAAGAGGAAATTCGCGTGCAGGCTGAAAATTTAATCGAGCTAAACGAAGAATTGCGACAGCAGCATAAATTCTTGCAAGATTCCCTCGCCGATATTGCCGATAAAAACAAGGACATTACCGCCAGCATCAACTACGCACGAAGGATTCAGCAGGCACTTTTGCCCTCTATCGAGGTCTTCAAACAGCATCTGCCACAGTCTTTCGTCTTTTTCCAACCCAAAGACATTGTGTCGGGCGATTTTTATTGGTTGCAGGAGCGGCACAATCAACTCATTTTGGTAGTAGCCGACTGCACAGGACATGGCGTACCCGGTGCTTTTATGAGTTTGATAGGTATGAATCTTTTGCATGAAATTGCGATTTTATACCAGCAGCCACACCTTATATTAGATGAGCTACACGAGCGGCTGACCTTGCTTTTGAACAAGAAAAACAACGCCGAAAGTCGTGATGGTATGGATATGGGTGTTTGTGTGTGGGATAGAGATTTGCAGCGGCTTTCTTTTGCAGGCGCAAAATTTTCTTTGGTAATGGTGGCAGAGGGCGAACTAAGCGAAATAAAGGGCGATATTATGCCTATCGGACACCTTTTGCATCGTGAAAATTATCATTATACGTGCAAAGTCATAGATTTAGCCGCTCAAAATCAGCAAGATACGGCTTTTTATCTCTTTTCTGACGGCTTTCAAGACCAATTTGGGGGCGAGGAAAACAAAAAGTTTATGAAGAAAAGATTTAAAGAGTTGCTTTTGAAAATGAACCAAAATGGTATCGCGATTGAGGAACAGCAGCAGGCATTGAGCCAAATTTTTAATAATTGGCGTGGCGAGCAGCCGCAAATAGACGATGTCTTGGTCGTAGGTTTCAAACCTTTTAGAAAATAGAGCCGCCTTTGTAAAAGAAAAAACGAAGCCTTTATGAAGGCTTTTTTGGGCATCAAACAGCGTTTTTAGTAAAAATTTTGCCCTTTTAGGGGGTGATAGAGAACTTTTTTCGCCTTTCTTCACAATTTTTTAACATTGGCGTTTGTTTTTTTAGAAAAAATGCTTATTTTTGCCTTTACCCTTCCAACATTCTCTTGCACTCGCTAAAAATAGAATAAACGCCGCCACTTTTGCATTACGGCACAAAGTTCTGAAAAGTGCAAAAAAACAATAAGAAATTTTGTGATTGATAAGACCCTCATAACAAGGCAATTATGGGCAATTCTCGCCTTTTGCCTTAGAGAAATCACGAAATCTTCACTTGTTTTTTTTGATTTATTCATTTTTGGACTAACTTAGCGCAGAGAAAACGAAAATAAGTTTCGGAGCTTTTTATCACTAACCAATTCTAAACTAACTATGCAGAAAAAATTACTGCTCACTTGGACGTTCATGATGCTGCTATGCAGCGTCGCATGGGCGCAAGGTCGCAAGGTTTCAGGTCGCGTTTTAGATGCGACTGGCGGCGGCTTGCCCGGGGTTAATATCTTGGTCAAAGGAACTCAAACGGGTACGACTACCGACATCGAAGGGAAGTACGCCATAGAAGTACCTGCTGAAAACAATACCCTTGTTTATAGCTTTGCAGGCTATGCCACACAAGAAATCGCCATCGATAACCGTACAGTTATTGATATTACTTTGGTGGAAAGCGAAGTGCTTTTGAATGAAACCGTTGTTACGGGTGTAGCCATCGAGCGCGAGCGCAAAGAGTTGGGCTACTCTATTTCTACGGTGAAAGGTGCAGAGATTACTAAAGCGCGTGAAGTAAACTTAGTAAATGCCTTAGCTGCAAAAGTGCCGGGCGTACAAATTACTTCGCAGTCGGGTTCAATCGGTGCTTCTTCGCGTATCATCATTCGCGGTGCAGCCTCTTTGAACGGCGACAATCAGCCGCTTTTCGTTATCGACGGGGTGCCAATCTTCAACTCTAATATCGGTTCTGACCCTGGTGGCAACCGTATTTCGGGTTCAATCGATACAGGTAACCGTGCGCAGGACATCAGCCCTGACGACATTGCAGAGATTAGCGTTTTGAAAGGTGCAGCTGCTTCGGCTCTTTACGGTATGCGTGCCAAAAACGGCGTTATTATGATTACAACCAAGCGCGGTAAGTCTGGCAAGACCAAAGGCAATGTAGAGTTCAACTCTTCTGTTCGTTTCGACTCGCCTTTGCGCCTGCCTGATTTCCAAAACGAATTTGGTCCTGGTCAGTTTGGTAAATTCTTCTGGCCTACAGTCAATAACCCACAGCCACTTCTAAACGGTTGGGGACCTCGCGTTTCTGAAGTACAGGGACAAAACTTCCCTAACTGGCAGAATGTAGAAGGACCGATGCGCATATACGAAAACAACGTAAGAGATTTCTATCGCCCTGCACAACTTTACATCAACAGCCTTTCTTTTGGTGGTGGTGATGAAAAAGGCGACTTCCGCTTGGGTGTTAATCAGTTGAACCAAATCGGTATGGTGCCTAATTCAAAATTAGACCGTACTTCTATCTCTTTCAATGGCGGACGCAAGGTTACGGATAAAATTTCGGCGCGTGTAGGTGTGAATTACATTCGCTCTACCGACATAGGACGTGCTACACAAGGTGGTAACAACCCCAACGTATTGGGCGACATCGTGAATGGCTTGGCACGTACCATCGACATCAACGACGTGAAAAACTACCTCAATCCTGACGGCAGCCAGCGTGGTCTTAGCAATTTCACTAACAACCCTTATTGGACTGCTAACGAAAACGTAACGAATATCTCGGTAGACCGCCTTATCGCTAACGGACAAATCAACTACAAGCCTGTGGATTGGATTGAAGTTACGGGTCGTGTAGGTACGGATAACTATACTGAATACCGCCGTACCGTTAACCGTAAGGGAACTATTGGTAGAGAAAATGGTCTTTTCTTCACCGACCTTATCGAGGCACGTCAGTTTAACACAGACTTCTTGGTTTCGGCTACACGCGACTTGACCGAAGATTTGAACTTGCGCGTTATCGTAGGACACAACTTAAACCTACAAATGCAACGCCGCAACTCTAACTCGGCAGCAGAGCTTACCGTAGATGGTCTTTACAACACAGGTAACGCAGCGGTAAATAACCCTACTAACGATTACGCTGAAACCCGTCTTTTGGGTATCTATGGTGACGTTACTTTGGGCTATAAAAAATACCTTTTCTTGAACTTGACAGGTCGTAACGACTGGTCTTCAGCTCTTCCTAAGGCAAACCGCTCATTCTTCTATCCTTCTGCTAACCTTAGCTTCGTCTTTACAGATGCTTTCGAGATTGCAAACGACATTCTTAGCTATGGTAAATTGCGTGCGAACGTAGCGCAGGTAGGTAGTAGCGAAGGACCTTACTTGACTAACTTCCGCTTCTTCCCTATCACAAGCGTATTTGGTCAGTTTGGTACAAGCAATCGGTTTCCTTTCTTAGGTCAGACAGGTTTTGCAGCTACCGCTACATTCCCTAACACAAACCTAAGACCACAGAACCAAAATTCTTTTGAGATTGGTACAGAGTTGAAGTTTTTAAATGGTAGATTGGGCTTAGACCTCACTTACTATAGCATCAATACCAGCGACCAAATCATCAACATCTTGATTCCTGCTTCTACAGGTTTCCGCCGTCGTACTTTGAACGCTGCCACTGTTTCAAACAAAGGTATCGAGTTTGTATTGAATGGTTCGCCTATCCAAACTGATGATTTCAGTTGGGACGTGGTCTTGAACTTTGCGCGTAACGTCAATAAAGTTGAATCTTTGTATGAAGGCGCACCTGAAGATTTCGCTTTGGGCATCGAATCTGCTTTCAACGGCTTAGAAGTACGTGCCGTTGCAGGTGAAACTATCGGTTTGTATGGTTCAGGTTGGCTTCGCGACGAAACTACAGGTCAGATTGTAATCAACCCGCTCACAGGCTTGCGTCGCGTAGGCGGTTCTGGTCAGCGTTTGGGTAACCTTTATCCTGACTTCCTTTTGGGCTTCCAAAACAATTTCTCTTACAAGAACTTCTCTTTAAGCGTTCTTTTGGACTGGAGAAAAGGTGGCGTGGTGTATTCTAATACTGTTGAAACCTTGCGCAGCAACGGTTTAGTAGTAGAAACAGCTGAAAACCGCGACGGTACTTTCATTGATAACGGTGTTATCGTTAATGCGGACGGCACAACACGTCCTAATGACGTACCTGTGGAAACAATGGAGCAATTCTGGAACAACTACACCAACGTGCAAGAATCTTCAGTTTTTGATGCTTCTTACATCAAGTTGCGTGAAATTCGTATCTCTTATAGCGTTCCTGCTAAACTCTTAGAAAAGACTCCTTTTGGTGCTGCATCGGTGGGTATTGAGGGTAGAAACCTCTTTATCTTGCATAGCAATACGCCACACATCGACCCTGAAACTAACCTCTTCGGTTCTGCTTCTAATGGCGTGGGTATTGAATGGGGTGGCATTCCTTCTGTAAGAAGCTTGGGTGCAAACCTTCGCCTTACTTTCTAAACCTTACCGTTTCAACCTAAAAGCATAGAACATTATGAAGAAAAAATGGATATACGCTGCTCTCTTGGGAGCAGCCCTTACTTTCGGAACTTCTTCTTGCGACAAGTTCCTCGACATCAACACTGACCCTAACGCTGCCACTACGGTAGACCCTTCGTTCCTTATCACGCCTATTCAGGTGCGCATGAGTTCGAATCGTACCATAGAAACAGGACCCGTTTTCCAGTTTTACGCGCAGCAGTGGGCTTCAGGCGGTTCGGCAGGGGTTTTCTTTGACCCTGAAAGATACAATATCGGTGTTTTCGGTCCCCGAAACACTTGGAATACCTACTATAACTCTTGCTTAAATAACGTTGCCTTGATGGAGTTACAAGCAAGAGAAGCAGGCAATCCAAACGTAGAAGCGCAGGCAAAAATCATGAAAGCGATTCTTTTTTATGACATTACTTGTATCTTCGGTGAAGCTCCTTATTCAGAGGCTCTAAATGTAGAAATTCAAGGTCCTAAGTTTGACTCGCAAGAGGAAGTATTACGTGGTGTTGTCACGCTTTGTGAAGAAGCGGTAGCTTTGGCAGACCCTTCTAACCCAATACCCGGTGCCTTCAGTGGCGACCTTTTCTACGGACCTTCAGGCTGGAGTCCTTCTTCTGCACCTGCCCAGCAGATGGAGCGTTGGATTAAAGCAGCTAATTCTTTGAAATTTAAAGCCTTAATGCTTTTGCACAATGGCGGCGCGAATGTGTCGGCGGAAATTGCAGCCGTTTTCAATCAGCCTATGATTGAAACTTTGGGTGAAGATTTGGCAGTGCCTTATGCAGAGGAAGTAAACAATGCAAACCCTGTGTGGAAACTCTTGAATTTGTATTCTGGTGGTGAAAACGTTTGGTTTGAGGCGTGCGACCCTCTTATGGATTTGATGAAAGAATCTAACGACCCTCGTTTGGCTACTTATTTTGACCAAGATGGAAATGGAGCATTTACCTCTCGTCAGTCGGGTACAAACACAGGTTCTGTGTCGCCGCTTTCTTTGAACATCTTGCGTCGTGCTTTTCCTGATAGAATCATTACCGCTTCTGAAATTGCTTTGCTTAGAGCAGAGGCAATGGTTTTAGGATTGGCTCCCGGCGGTCAGGCAGGTGCGCAAGAAGAGATGCGTCGTGGTATTAGCTTGAGCTTGGATTTCTTTGATGGCAAACCCGGACAGATTGGCGCGGCTGCAAAGCAGACTTACATCAATCAGTTCAATATTGCTAATCAAAGCCAAGCAGGTGCATTGCGTACCTTGCACGTACAACAGTACATCGACTTAGCAAGTTTGCGCGGTTTGGAGGCTTGGACACAGTGGAGAAGAACCAAAGTGCCAGACCTTACTGTGCCAGCGGGCGCACTTTTGGGCGACATCATCCGTCGTTTCCCTTATGCAGACGAAGAAATTAGCTCTAACCCCAACAATATCGGACAGCCTGCACTGGACTTGCCGATGTGGTTTGAAGGCAACTAATTTTCCAATGCTATCAGGTAAGTCGACCCTAAAAGGCGGCTTATCTGATACCTACTGCATTTTGTCCCATTCTTCTATCAATTCACGCAAAATACTTTGAAGATGATTTACAAAATTAAAAATATAACCTTAGCATTTTTGGCTTCGTGTGCCTTGTTCCTTACAGGCTGCGACCAAACTTTCGAAGACGACAAATACGACATCGGAGCAACGGCACAACCTGCTTTTGTGCGCCTGACCAATCCCAATTCAAGCAACAACATCTACACTCGCAACGAGGGTGATAAACTTGTCTTGGAGGCTTATGCAAACTACGGTGTAGCAGAAGACATTATCGTTACCTACACTTTTAGTGGCAGCGCAGTTTATGGCACCGACTTTATCATAGAAGGTGCGTCTGCTTCAGGTGGCTCTTTCACTATTCCCTACAACGGAGGCGTTACGGTACGCGGAAGTGCAGAGTTTGAAATAGACCTGCTAAGAGATAACACAACCGACGGTGATAAAGAACTTGTAGTGCGCCTCGCTTCTGCTACTACTGCAAGCGGCAAGCAACTTGGTGTAGGACAAGGCTCTGCCTTTGTGGAAAGCAAAATCAC
Source organism: Hugenholtzia roseola DSM 9546 (assembly GCF_000422585.1). Classification (NCBI taxonomy): domain Bacteria; kingdom Pseudomonadati; phylum Bacteroidota; class Cytophagia; order Cytophagales; family Bernardetiaceae; genus Hugenholtzia; species Hugenholtzia roseola. The sequence goes on along the minus strand of NZ_KE383879.1, from coordinate 161,836 downwards.
CATCAAAGACACTGACTGCCCAAGCAACATGGCTGGCAACTTCGTGATGACTAACGATTTTTGCGAACCTGCACCTATTAATGCGACCATTACGCGCGTAGCAGGTACAAATAATCAGTACATCATCAGCGATATGAGTGGAAACTTTGTCAATGGCTGTACTTCTAATGAAGGTCTTTTCATTGAATTTACCTTGACAGAGGCTTGTGGCACTATTCAGCCTACAAAACAAACTGTATTTGGAGTAGAATTTGAGGTATTGAGTGGTACTTGGAATGAAAACACAGGTGTTCTAACGCTTCGTTGGACAGATGCACTCTTCGGTTTGCCCCCTCGCGTTTCTACTTTCACAAGAAGATAACAGACTCTCGTTTCTTTTTTCAGACAAAACTAAGTCCGCAAGGGCTTAGTTTTTTTGTTTTCAATAGAAAGGGTAGTTTTGGGTTCAAATTGGCTCGAATATGAATTTTTGGTGAATAGGGCTTTTAGAAAGAAAATATTTCAGACCTTTGCAGCCTTAAAAGTTTTTCCTTTGGCTCTCTTTCTGAAAATTATGTATCTTTCCAAAACGCTTACAGAAGGGCGTAGGTTCGCCATTACTGATATTCATGGCTGTGCCAATAGTTTTGAGGCACTTTTAGAAAAAATAGGGCTAAACCGTCAGGATACGCTTTTTCTTTTGGGCGACTACATCAGCAAAGGGCGCGATAGCAAAGCCGTTTTAGACCTCATTTTAAAACTACAACAAGAAGGCTATGATTTGCGTCTGCTGCGCGGCAATCATGAAGAAATGCTTTTGCACGTGGCAGGGCAGGCGAAAAAGTATCTCAAATGGTTTGTCAGGGTGCATAAATGCCGCAATTTATTGAACAAAGAGGAGGAATTGCCTAAAAAATATTGGCGGCTTTTGGAGTCGTTGCCTTACTACATAGAAACGGAAGATTTCTTTTTGGTGCATGCGGGGCTGAATTTTGAGTCTGAAAATCCGCTGCTCGATAAGCAAGCCATGATTTGGACGCGCAAAAGAATGTGCGATAAGCAAGATTTTCTAAAAGGAAAAACCTTAGTACATGGACACAAGCCCACGCCGTTGCGTCAAATTAAAGAAAGCATTGAGGCTGCACAAAAGATAATTTGCTTGGACAATGGCTGTGTGCAGGGTGGCAAACAAAGCGAAAAGGGAAAGTTTGGAAAACTACTTTGTCTTAATTTGGACACGCGCCAGCTTATCACACAGAAAAACATAGGATAGCCCAACTTTGAGGGAACTTTTTTAACTTTGCAATCCTTTTTCTTTACACCATCAAAAAAATCCGATATGGGCAAAAAAGAACGCAAAAGCAAGCACAAAAAGACGCGAAAAGCACGAAAAGAAGCGAAAAAGAACGCTATTTCTGCCGACCAAGATGCTGTCGCCCAAAAAAAATCAGACCAAAAGAAGGCAGAGCAAGAGAGGCGAGAAAAGATGGCAAAAGTGGCTAAAAAAATGGACAAGTTCATCGAAAAGGCGTTTGAAGATGTCCTCCTTCGCGTAGATACACGTTTTTCCAACGTCGCCTTAGAAGTAGCCGAGCAAGATTATTTGCGCGATAAGATTGTCTTTGTCTATTTCTGCACCTCTATCATCAATCGCGAAAAGCTACTTAGCCACTTAGCAGCAGTCTATCCCGAACATCGCGAACTCATGCACCGCGACATGTTGCGCATGGCACAACGCCTCAAAAAAGAGATTACAGACATAGAAGATATTATCTTTGAGGATATGAAGGGGAAAAGCTACGACAACGACGACCTGCCTTTTTAGGATAAGAACCCCGTAAAGAAAAAGGTTTCAAAAAAGACGCAAACCCTAAGAGGCTTCAAAAGAGGCACTAACATTCTTAGGGTTTCAATTCAACACCTAACCCGCCTTAGAGATGCAATTCGAGCTTCTTTCCACCGACCCCAAGAGCAAAGCCCGCGCAGGCACTATCACAACCGCACATGGGAGCATTGAAACGCCTATTTTTATGCCCGTAGGCACAGCCGCCACAGTCAAGGGCGTGCATCAGCGCGAATTGAAGGACGATATCCAAGCCCAGATTATTTTGGGCAATACGTATCACCTTTATTTACGACCCACTACTGAAATTTTAGAAAAGGCAGGAGGGCTGCACCGTTTCAATGGTTGGGATAGACCTATTCTCACCGATAGCGGCGGCTATCAGGTCTATTCTTTGGGTCAGATTCGCAAAATAACCGAAGAGGGGGTAGTGTTCAACTCTCACATCGATGGCTCGAAGCACCACTTTACCCCCGAAGGCGTGATGGACATTCAGCGCAGTATTGGGGCTGATATTATCATGGCTTTTGACGAATGTACGCCTTATCCTTGTGAGTATGGCTATGCCAAGAAGTCGATGGAAATGACTCACCGTTGGCTCAAACGTTGCATCAAGCGTTTTGATGAAACGCCGCCCAAGTATGGCTACGACCAAACACTTTTTCCTATCGTGCAGGGTAGTGTGTATCAAGATTTGCGCCGCGCTTCGGCAGAATTTATCGCCGAGCAGGGTAGGGAAGGAAATGCTATCGGCGGACTTTCGGTAGGCGAACCTGCCGAGATGATGTATGAACATACACAAGCCGTTTGCGACATTTTGCCACAAGATAAGCCGCGCTATTTGATGGGCGTAGGCACGCCTGCTAATATTTTGGAGGGTATCGCCTTAGGTGTGGATATGTTTGATTGCGTCATGCCCACGCGCAATGCGCGAAACGGCATGCTTTTTACCACCGAAGGCATCATCAACATTCGCAATAAGAAGTGGGAAGACGATTTTTCGCCCCTTGATGCAGGCTTGCCCAATAGCTACGCCAGCAGCTTTTATACCAAAGCCTACCTGCGCCACCTGCACCGTTGTAATGAACTTTTGGGAGCGCAAATTGCCTCTGTGCATAACCTTACTTTTTATCTGCACTTGGTAAAAGAAGCGCGAAAGCACATCTTGGCAGGCGATTTTTATGATTGGAAAGAAAAGCAGGTTAAAATTTTGATGCAAAGACTTTAAAGATTCAAACCTCAAAAAGGTAGGGACAAGGCACTGCCTTGTCCGATGTTGTTTTGAAATAAAATGGCATTTTTATAAAGCTCAATCTGATTCAAGCCCTAAGCCTTTCGAGAGGCTTAGGGTTTTTGATTTTTTTGTAAGAAAAAACGCCCTTTGCAAACTAATCTTACGGATATATTTCTCACTCAAATCCTATTCCTCTATGTTTGATAGTTTTCCCAAATACAATTTCGCTGCCCCCTACACTGCGGCACGAAAGTACCTTACGCTTTCGGCTTTTGCTTGTTTAGGGCTTTCGCTTTTCGCCTGCGACAATAAAAGCAGCCAAACGACAGAAAAGACCGATACCACACAGGTAGCCGAAACACAAAATCAAGCTCCTGCCGATTACAAAGCCATCGACTTGGCAAACTTTGATACTTCAATACGTCCGCAAGACGATTTTTTTCAATTTGTCAATGGCAGTTGGCTTTCCAAAACAGAAATTCCCGATTCGGAAGCCCGTTGGGGTAGTTTCAACGAATTGCGCGATAAAAATAAGAGCCTTCTCAAAAACGTAGTGGAAGAAGCCCTAACCGCCAACGCCGCAGCAGGTTCGCCCCAGCAACTTGTCGCTGATTTCTATAAAAGCGGCATGGATACGACTACCATCAACCAAAAGGGCATCGAGCCTTTGCAGGCGCAAATGGCGGCTATCGAGGCGGCTACCAGCGTAGAAGAGCTTTTGGTAGTGGCGGCAGAGCAGAAAAAAATGGGGGTTTCGTCTTTCTTTTCGCTTTGGGTAGATGCCGACGAAAAAAATAGCACGCAGAACATTCTTTCTCTTTATCAGGGTGGCATGTCGCTTCCTACCAAAAACTACTACCTCCAAAAAGCCTTTGATGCGCAACTTGCTGCCTTTGAAAAATATGTCGCTACAATGCTCGAAAAGGCAGGTACGCCCAATGCAGCGGCAGTGGCTAAAAATATCATAGCCTTAGAAAAGAAGTTGGCACAGGTAGCGAAAGAGCCGAAAGAATTGCGCGACCCCGAAGCAAATTACAACAAAATGGCATTTGCAGATTTTGCCAAAAAATATCCCAACTTGAAGGCAGAGCGTTATTTCAATGCTTTGGGTGCAAATGGGCTTACTGATATTGTCGTGGGGCAGCCTGCCTTTTTTGTAGGTCTGGATAATTTGCTCAAAACGGCGAAGTTGGACGATTTAAAGCACTATCAGAAGTGGCGTTTGCTCAATACCGCCGCGCCTTTCCTAAGTAGCAATTTTGCCGACGAGCATTTCAACTTTTTCCAAAAAACTTTAAGCGGCAAGAAATCACAACAAGAGCGTTGGAAGACCGTCATCGAAACCGTAGATGGCAAGGTAGGACACGCCGTAGGACAACTTTATGTGGCGAAGGCTTTTAGCCCGAAGGCAAAAGAAAAAGCCGCCGCCATGATTGAAAACATACGCACTGCCTTTGGCGAAAGCATCGATGGTCTGGCTTGGATGAGCGAGGCTACCAAAGTAAAAGCCAAAGAAAAGCTCAATGCCATTGTCTATAAAATTGGCTACCCCGACAAGTGGAAAAGCTATGAAGGTTTGGTTATCAAAGCCGATGATTATTTGGGCAATATCCAACGCGCCTATGCTTTGGAATTTGGCGAGGATATGCAGAAAATCGGAAAGCCCGTAGATAGAGGCGAATGGCACATGACCCCTGCAACCGTCAATGCCTATTACAATCCCGTACAAAACGAAATTGTGTTCCCTGCCGCTATTTTGCAGCCGCCCTTTTTTAGCGAATTTGCCGATGATGCTGTCAATTACGGAGGCATTGGTGCAGTTATCGGACACGAACTCTCACATGGCTTTGACGACCAAGGCAGTCAATACGGCGCAGACGGCAACATGGAAAACTGGTGGACAGAGCAAGACAGGCAGTCTTTTGAGGCACTCACCAAAAAATTAGTGCAGCAATACGACGAATACACCGTCTTAGATGGCTTGCACGTAAAAGGCGAACTTACTTTGGGTGAAAATATTGCCGACTTAGGGGGCGTTACGATGGCGTATGCAGGGCTGAAACGCGCCTTAGCCGCTGGTAGCAGCCAAGAAAAAATTGACGGCTACACACCCGAACAGCGATTTTTTATCAGTTGGGCGCAAATCTGGCGTACCAAACACCGCGACGCAGAATTGCAGCGTCTGATAGAAATAGACCCCCATTCGCCCGGACAATTCCGCGCCAATGGTCCGCTTTCCAATTTTGAACCGTTCTTTGAAGCCTTCGAAGTAAAACAAGGCGATAAAATGCGCCGCGACGACCTTATCAAAATTTGGTAGGGCGGCTCGATAAAATGTTAAATAACCGTTTTTTGTAAGGACAAGGTATTGATTGCCTTGTCCTTATTTTTTTGTAGGGACAACGCACCGCGTTGTCCGAACTATGCACGAATGAACCCACACAGTTTTTCAATTTTTCCCTGCGGACAAGGCAGGCATTGTCCCTACATTTGCATCAGATTTTTTGTATGCTCAAAAATAGCAAAACGGTTGTTTTGGATTGATTTATTTTTCTTTAAAAACCAAACTCATTGGCACGCCTTCGAGTCCGAAATGTTCGCGAATTTTGTTTTCTACAAAACGGCGATAGGATTCTTTGATGTGTTTGGAATGATTTGAAAAAAGTGCAAAAATGGGATAATTGCCATTTAGTTGTGTAATGTATTTGATATTGATGTGGTGTCCGCGATGGGAGGGCGGCGGATTGCGTTCTATTTCGGGTAGAATCTTGGCATTGAGGGCAGAGGTAGCAAAGCGGGTCTTGCGTTTTTCTGCAATTTCTACGGCGCGTTCCATTACTTGAAAGACGCGCTGCTTTTCTATAACGGACGTAAAAACGACGGGGATATAGTCGGCGGGAGCGAGGCGTTCTTTCAAAATTTCGGTGTAGCGGTGGGCGGTATTGCTATCTTTTTCGAGCATGTCCCATTTATTGACCATCAGGATAAGCCCTTTTTTGCGCGAAATTGCCAATCGTATCAAACTCATATCCTGCGCTTCCAAGCCTTGTGTGGCATCAATCATCATAATACAGACATCGGCATCTTCTAAGGCTTTGATAGAGCGCATGACAGAATAAAATTCTATGTTTTCCTTGACCCTTGCCTTGCGTCTGATACCTGCCGTATCGGTGATGATAAAGTTTTTTCCAAAAAAGTTGTATTCGGTATCGATAGAGTCGCGTGTTGTGCCTGCGATGTCGGAAACGATAGCGCGCTCTCTGCCCAAAAGCACATTGAGGAAAGACGATTTGCCTACATTGGGTCGTCCTAAGATGGTAATGCGTGGCAATCCTTCGTGTGGATTCTCGATGCCATTGTCTTCAAAATAAGTAATGACCTTATCGAGCAGTTCGCCCGTACCAGAGCCACTTTGCGAGGAGATGGCGAAGATTTCGGCGGCAAAGCCTAAGTTGTAAAACTCATGGGCAGCCTGCAATAAGTGGTGATTATCTGCCTTATTTGCGACAAGCAAGACGGGTTTGGCAGAGCGGCGCAAAACATTGGCAAACTCTTCGTCTAAGGGGGTGATGCCTGCCTGACAATCTACCATAAAAAGGACGACAGAAGCCTCTTCGAGGGCGATTTCCACCTGTTCGCGAATGGCTTTTTCGAAGACATCTTCCGAGCCTACTACATAGCCGCCCGTATCGATGACCGAGAAAAAATGGTTCTGCCATTCGCCTTGTCCGTAGTGCCTATCGCGTGTTACGCCGCTTTCGTCGTGCATAATAGCCTGACGCGACTCCACTAAACGATTAAAAAGGGTAGATTTGCCCACATTGGGTCTGCCCACGATTGCTACAATATTTGCCATGAAATTTTCTGAATGTTTCTGAATGTTGCGCGAAGAATCCGCTATTTTCAACCTTCAAAACCCTAAGAACGCCTCTTGTTCTTAGGGTTTTGGGGCAAGCCTGCCGATTGAAAGCACAAAGGTAGCGTTTTTTTTCAAAAGTGAAGCAAAAAAGCCGCAAACAGAGAGCCGTTCGGCGCGTAAGGCGGTAGCCTTTGTAGGGAAACGGTATTGCCTTTTCCGAAGTTGGATTAAAACACAAAGAGAACGCCTTTCAGACTGCCCTTTTCTTTTTGGGTGCGATTGGGGTGCTATGATTGCGTAGTAAGTTGGCGGTGTTGTATTTTTTCTTTAAATTGTGTTTCAAATAGGGTACTTTGCAGCCAAAAGGAGAGCCGCACACGCTATTTTTTTGTTCTTGTTGTATTTTTTTCGAAAAAAAAGCGGCAAAGACAAGGAAATTTGCGCAAAACTCTATAATTTTACGTGCAATAACAGATAAACAAACCCTCACTCAACCTCCATTCAGTTGTAAATCAATACGATATGGCAAATCAAACCCTTGCGCCTGAACAAGAATCAGGACTACAACAGAAAAATCCTTGGGGAGGTGGTATCGAACCACTGAAAGCGAGCTACGGAAAACTGATGATGTGGTTTTTCCTGCTCTCTGATGCCTTTACCTTCTCTGCCTTTCTGATTGCCTATGGGGTAGCGCGTTTCGCCTTCCCTGCTTTCGAGGGCAGCCCCCAAGATTTTGTGTTTTCACAAAGCTACTGGCCTATCCCCGAAAAAGTTTTCAACGCTGTGCCTTTGATGCACGACCTCGACGCGCCGCTGGTCTTTGTAGGTATCATGACCTTTATTCTTATCCTTAGCAGCGTAACGATGGTCTTGGCGGTAGAAGCAGGACACAGCAACGCATTAACACCCGAAGAGAAACAAGCCGAAGTAGAAAAATGGATGCTTTGGACGGTATTAGGAGGCGTAGCCTTCCTTAGCTGTCAGGCTTGGGAATGGGCGCACTTTATTGCAGGTACAGAGCAATTTATGAAGCAACCCATCGAAGTTGGAACTTATTTCGGCGCAAGCCTCACACAAAATCAGTACGGTCCGCCGCTATTTGCTGATTTCTTCTTCTTCATTACAGGTTTTCACGGCTTCCACGTATTTAGCGGAGTGGTGATGAATGTTATCATCTTCTACAATACCGTTATGGGCGTGTATAGAAGACGCGGACACTATGAGATGGTTGAAAAAGTAGGTTTGTATTGGCACTTTGTAGATTTGGTTTGGGTCTTTGTCTTTACTTTCTTCTACTTAGTCTAAGTCGCCGTTTCCCTTCTTTATTCCTACCTTCTTTCTCTAACGAACTATCTTTATGGCACATCACGATTCTACTCTTTCTCCGCGCGAACAGCGTGCAAAAAATATCAAGAGAATCTGGACGGTAGCGGGCATCTTAGCCTTAGTAACGGCGATAGAGTTTGTCTTTGCCTTTACGATGGAAGCTGGCTCACTCCGCAATTTCATCTTTATCTTCCTTACTTTGGTGAAAGCGGCTTATATTGTAGCCGAATTTATGCACTTGCGCCATGAAACCAAAGTCTTGATATTTGCTATCTTGCTTCCTTCTATCTTTATCTTTTGGCTCATCGGCTCGATGCTTTGGGAGGGTTCAGACCTTTTCCAAATGCGTTTCTAAGCCTTTTTGCCTTTTCGGATAAGTCGGATATGAAAAAAGCCGATTTTCTGGCAGATACAAAAAGCCCTATTTGGTTGGAAAACCGATAGGGCTTTTTTTGAGAACCCTTTTTTTCACACCTTCTCCCATTCTACCGATATGAACACGATTTTATACGACCAAATCCCCTCGCTGGATTTAGCCGACTTCCGCGCAGGCGGCGAGCGCAAGGCGCAATTTGTCAAAGCCTTAGGCAATGCCTTCGAAAACATAGGTTTTGTCGCCATCAAAGGACACGGACTCGACGACACCAACCAAGCGAATTTGTACCAAGCCATTCAAAAGTTTTTCGCCTTAGATGAGCCTACCAAAAAAAAATATGAAAAGATAGAATTGGCAGGGCAGAGAGGCTACGTGAGCAAAGGGCGCGAAACTGCCAAAGGGCATGCCGTACCCGATTTAAAGGAATTTTACCACATCGGGCAAGAATTTACACCCCAAGAGGCAGCGGAAAACCCCGTCTTGCAGGAATACACCCCTAATATTTTCCCCGACGAAGTGCCTGAATTTGAGAAAATGACCGTTTATGCCTTTCGTACCTTAGAAAATGCAGGCTTAGAACTCCTACGTGCAGTAGCTCTGCATTTGGGATTAGATGAAACCTATTTCGACGACAAAGCAAAATACGGAAATAGCATCTTGCGTCCGCTGCATTATTTTCCCATCGAAAATCCCGACGCGCTACCTGCCGACTCGGTGCGGGCGGCAGCACATGGCGACATCAACCTCATCACCCTGCTCATGGGTGCAAGTGCAGACGGCTTAGAAGTCTTGCGCCTCGACGGAAAATGGATTCCCATTACGGCTCTGCCCGAACAAGTGGTCGTCAATGTAGGCGATATGCTTTCACGCCATACCAACAACCGTCTCAAATCTACCATTCATAGGGTCGTCAATCCGCCACGCGAACTGATGCACACCTCGCGCTACTCGATTCCGTTTTTTATGCACCCACGTTCAAGCATGGACTTGTCTTGTCTTTCTAATTGTATAGATGAACAAAATCCAAAACTTTACGAAGACACCACAGCGGGGGAATTTCTGACTGAACGCCTCATAGAATTAGGCTTGCTCAAAAAATAGGCTCAAAATAATAGATTTGATTTATTTTCGGCTATCTTTCCTCCCTGCTTTCTCAAATCGCATCGAGCTGCACTTGCTTAGGCAGAGTCGGTTTGGTGCGGTTTGATAAGTGTATAAATTTGCGGTCGATATGAAAAAAATTCGCCATTATATCTTTCTCAAAGACATCTTACTGCTCACCCTGACCGCCTTCGGAGGACCGCAAGCGCATATTGCCCTTTTTTTAGATATTTTGGTGAAAAAACGCGCCTATTTGAGCGAGGAAGAGCTAATGGAACTCTATGCCTTGTGCCAAATCCTGCCCGGTCCTACCTCCACACAAACCCTAACGGCTATCGGCTACAAAAGAGGCGGCACTTCTTTGGCTTTGCTTACCCTTTTGGTGTGGCTGCTCCCCTCCACGCTTGCCCTTACTTTTATCGCTATTTTTTTTTCAAGTTTGAAGGAATTTAATATTTCTTTGCACTTTACCCGCTTTATACAACCTATTGCAGTGGGTTTTATGGTGTATGCTGCCCTAAAAATTGCCCTTCGCGTCATCAAAACCAAAACGGCACTTGTGCTGATGACCCTTTCCGCACTGCTTTCCTATTGGGTAGGAAGCCCTTGGCTTTTTCCGCTGATTTTGGTCGCTTCGGGCGGCATCTCGGCTTTCAAATTTAAAAAACAAGAAAAAGAGGAAAAGGAAAAAATACAAAATTCAGTGGCGTAGCCTTTTTCTATACTTGGGAATTTTCGCTTTTGCTGCTATTTTTGGAAATGCGACAAATTCAGTAGCAATCCTTCTTTTCGAAAATTTTTATAGAAATGGCAGCCTTATTTTTGGGGGGGGGCAGGTTTTGATACCCGTTTTATTTACCGAATTTGTAGAATTTAAAAAATACCTAACCGCAGAGGAGTTTTTATCGGGCTATGCGGTGGCGCAGGCTCTGCCCGGTCCTTCTTTTGCCTTTGTTGCTTTTATCGGCTCGGTGAGCATGATGAAACGAAGCACCCTGCTCAATCCTTTCCTTAGCGGCTCGATAGGCGGCTTGGTTTCCTCTTTTGGCGTATTTTTACCGGGTGCGCTCCTGATTTTTTTTGTGATAAAATTTTGGGAACAGCTCAAAAGATACCGCCCTGTGCGTGCTTCCTTAGAGGGCATCAATGCGGCAAGCAGCGGTATGGTAGTGGCTGGCTCGATTTTGCTTTTTCAATCGCTGCCCTTTTCGTATCTCAATAGTGCGATTGTGGTGCTTACTTTTCTTATCTTACAATTCACAAAAATTCCCGCGCCTTTTCTAATTTTGTTGGGATTGGGATTGGGTATTGTTTTAGAATTTTAAATACAAAAACATCAAATACTATGCGAACTTCTCAAAAAACAGCACTTATCGCAGGTGCGACAGGTCTGGTAGGAGAGATGCTATTGCAGCAACTGCTTGCAGACGAAAGATATGCGAAAATCAAACTTTTGTTGCGCCGTCCGCTTGCACAGACGCATGACAAATTGGAGCAGCGTGTCATAGACTTCGATGCCCTTCAAACCACCGACCTAAAAAGTTTTCTCGCCGATACCGACGAATTTTATTGCGCCTTAGGCACTACACGCAAAAAGGCAGGCAGCAAGGAGGCTTTTAGAAAGGTAGATTACGACTATGTCGTCAATTTGGCACGCAAGGCGGCACAGGCAGGCATACCGAAAGTGGCTTTGGTTTCGGCAATGGGAGCAGACAAAAAGTCATTTTTTTTCTACAATCAGGTAAAAGGTGAAGTAGAATATGAAATTTCGCACCTTGATTTTGAGCTTGTTTATATCGCGCGTCCTTCTTTGCTTTTGGGAGCGCGTCAGGAAGAGCGCACAGGCGAGGATTTGGCAAAAGTTTTTGATAGCCTTTTAAATCCGATTATTCCCCAAAAGTATAAAGGCATAGAAGCCAAAAAAGTTGCCGCCTCTATGGTTTCGGTGTTGAATAGTTCGAAAGAGGGGCTTATCATCATAGAATCCGACGATTTACAAACTTATTAGAGTAGCAATAATTTTTTGTTTTTATTTGGTAAAAGTATTCCTATCTTTTTAAAAAATAGGAATACTTTTATTAAAACCTTACTTCTGTGCCACTACTTCGCCCTGAAAAGATAAGGTAACGCTGGGCTGCTCAGGGCTATTGGTGCGAATGGTAATGGTTTTATGAAACTGCCCTATGCTGGCGGCATTGAAGGTAGCTTTGATAAGTCCTTTTTCGCCTGCCTTCAAAGGCGTTTTGGGGTACTCTATCTGCGTACAGCCGCAAGAGCCTTTGGCATCTTGTATCAATAGGGCGGCTTGTCCCTGATTTTCAAAATGGTAGTTGAGGGTAATGGGCTGATGCTGCGCAATTTTACCAAGTGCCAGATTGGTACTTTCCCATCTGATTTCAGGGCTTGGCATAAGGGCTGCGCAAGTGCCAGCGACTAAGAAAAACACGAGGAATAAGAATTTTACTTTGCTCATAATAAAGAAGATTAGAGATTGAAAAAAATAATTGTGCCTGCGATTGAAGCACTCCAACAAAGGTAGGGCATAGTGAGCAAGCCCTTTCACATGCCTTTTCAAATACTTGTTAAGGGCTTGTTAAACCGCCCTAAGAAAGCAGAAAAGGGCGCGAAAACCTTTATTTTTGCCTATCATACTTCAATTTTATGAGCAATACTACCCTTCGCAATTTGGTTGTGGGCGCAGCCTTAGCACTATTGAGCCTTACTTTGGTGCAGTTTTATTGGCTTAGTCGGGCTTTCGACATCAAAAGCACACAAATAGAACAACGCTTGCAGGTCATACTTTGGCACACTGCCCAAGAGTTGGCACGAAGTCAATCTTGTATGTTGGCTTCCGAAAATCCTATCTATAAGGTGTCTAATAACTACTATTTAGTCAGTTTTAATTGTGAAATCAATCCTGATATATTAGAATACGCGCTTGGCAAGGCTTTTCAGCAGGAGGGCTTGCCACTCGATTTCGAGTATGGCATTTATGATTGTGATACCGACCAGATGCAGTATGGCAAGTACGTCCGACAAGGCTCACAGACAGAGTTGCCTCAAAATAAGCCCTTTGACGCATATTTGGAAGGGCATAGCTATTATTTTGGGGTGCGCTTTCCTACCTTAGAAACCGAACTGATTGCCGAAATGGAAGTTTGGTATTATTCCGTTTTTTTGTTTTTTATCGTCATCTCTTTTTTTGCGTACTCTTTCTATCTTTTGCTTAGGCAAAGGCGTTTTTCTTTGGCGCAAAAGCAATTTCTCGATAACATGCTGCACGAATTTAAAACTCCCGTTTCTATTTTACACCTAACTGCGCAGGTGCTATCCAAAGAGGTTACAACGGCACGCGCCAATACTTACGTCCGAATTGTGGGCGAACAAAGTGCAAAGCTCGAACATCACATGAACTACCTACTCGAACATTTGATGCTGGAAAATAAGATAGAAAAGGCACTTCAAAAAGAAGTGCTTGATGTCGGTCTTTTTCTAAAAGAATTAGTGGCACGTTATCAGGTCTTGTTACGACTGATGCCCATGCAGGGCGAAGCAACGCTCGATTTACACCTTTGTCCGCAGGTCTGTTTGGTAGAGGCAGACCGCCTGCATTTGGAAAATGCCTTGACTAATTTATTAGACAATGCCTACAAATATCAGCAGCAAGAGCAAGGCTGGGTAGCAGTGAGGCTCGAAGCAGGGGCGAAATTTGTGCAGCTTTCGGTGCAAGACAGAGGGCAGGGCATACCGCAAAAGGCACTTGCCTATATCTTTCAGCCCTTTTTTCGCGTACAAAAGGCAGACTGCCATGAAAGAAAGGGGTTTGGATTGGGGCTAAGTTATGTAAAGCAGGTAGTTAGGGCGCATCGCTGGCAAATAAAAGTGCAAAGTAGCTTAGAAAATGGCACTACTTTTTTTATCAAAATTCCACTTTATACGAAATAAACCATGCAAAAAAGGATACTATTGGTAGAAGATGATACCACTTTGGGTTTTATTGTGGAGGAGCATTTGGTCTTGGCAGGGTATCAGGTCTGTTGGTGTCAGACGGGTGATATGGCTTTGAGCCACTTCGAGGCAGAGAATTTCGACCTTTGTATTTTTGATGTGATGTTGCCCAAAATAGATGGTTTCGAGCTTCTAACTACCATTCGCAAGCAAAATACGCATGTCCCGATTCTCTTTCTAACGGCAAAAGCATTGAGCCAAGATAAAATCAAGGGTTTGAAGTTGGGGGCAGACGATTACATTACCAAGCCTTTTAGTTTGGAGGAGCTAATTTTGAAGGTAGAGATTTTTTTGAAACGGACGCGCCTACCTGATACCCCTCTTCAAATGACTGCCCAATATTTTATCCTGCATAGTTACCGCTTCGAAGTCGACAATCTTTTACTTATCCACCTTCCTACACAGCAGCGGCGTTCTCTAACGCTAAGGGAGGGAAATTTGTTAGCCTTATTTTGTAAAAATGCCAATCAACTTTTAAAAAGGGAAGCGATTTTGGTAGCAATCTGGGGCGAAGACGACTATTTTGCAGGCAGGAGTTTAGATGTTTTTATTTCGCGCCTAAGAAAATATTTGAGCCAAGAAAGCCTGATTCGCCTCGAAAACGTGCCAAGGGTAGGGTTTAGGTTAGTGGTCTAATTTTTTTGTAAAATGTTGATTTTCAGTTGTTTATACGAAAAAGCTATTTCCCTGTAGCGCGAAGCTCTAGCTTCGCAAGTCTAGCACAATCTCACGACAGTATTTCGGACAAGGCAGTGCCTTATCCCTATATGCGAACCTAATTTTTAGAATTTAACATCATTGCTGTTAGGTTTAGCCTGCGACTAAGCCTTATCCCTTCCCCAAATCTTAGCTTTTCGGGGCTGCTGCTATTAAAACATCTACAAAATAGCATTTTGTATTTGTTTTTTGCTATTTTTGCAGTATCTTACAACGCGAATCACAGATTTGCCGCATTGATAGGTGTAGTCGGAAACTACGCCCAATGGGGGGTATCACCTTAATTTTTACAATAAAATGAAAATAATAACTAAAATTGTTTATTTTACTATTTTAATTTATTTATTATATACACTTCTTTATAATGAAGTTATAATAAATACATACATAACATTACATGTACATAAAAACAATGAAATAATAAAGTTTCCACTTGTAGTACTAAACCCTATAAAAAAAAATAAAATAAAAAATGATATAACAAAATATTTTTCAAAAAATAAAAAAACACGATATGAACATGCGTCTTTGTATAAAAAAATTGCAAATAATAACTATGATATAGAATCTATTTTTTACAAAAATAAAACAAAATATATTCTAATTACATATTACAGTATATATGAAGAAAAAATATATGCTGCTATACTATCAGATAATGATATAGAATATTTTATCTTAGAAAGATAAATTATTAAAGTATTGAAACCAAACGTCGAAATCAGCTACCAATACGATGGCATAGGGCATCGGGTACTGAAAAAAGTTGTTAAAAATGAGGAAATTGAGAGGCAAATCGCTCCTTGTTAGGTTTAGCCTGCGACTACGCCTTATCCCTTCCGCAAATCTTAGCTTTTCGGGGCTGCTACTATTAAAACATAGACAAAATAGCATTTTGTATTTGTTTTTTGCTATTTTTGCAGTATCTTACAACGCAAATCGAAGATTTGCCGCAACTGATAGGTCGTAGTCAGAAACTACGCCCAACGGGGGTGCAATTAAAGCAAATACAAGAAGTAATGCAAATATTAAAAACAACATAAATTATATCATAAGAAAATGAAAATAAATTGTATAATAGTTTGTGTTTTATTGTTTTTTTTGGTAAATTCTTGCGTAAGTGTAAAGCTAACGAGAGAAGATGTTTTAAAAAATACAAATATTTCTACAAAAATGTATTTTTTATACAAAGGCGTAAAATATAACAATTTATATGATTTAAAATTAAAACATAGTAACGATAAAAATAAAGAAGATGCTACTTTAATTTGTTATTATAAGGCTACAAATACATATAATGAGTCAATTCACCCTGCCATAATATTAGCATCACTGTTTATAGATAGTGGCACAAGACAAAATATGGCGGAACTAATTACAAAAAGTGGTGAGTACGATTTCAAAAATAACACAGAAATCATATCTTATATGCTTCCTTCTTTTTTTATAGATTGGGTGCCTAATAATGAAAAATATAATATATATATAAAAATTGATTTTATAATAAGAAGTAATAATAAAAAAATAGATAAAAAATACAAAAATATGGATAGAATTATAAGAATAATAGAATGGACTCCGCCTCCTGTCAAAACAACGGATACCTAATACGACGGCTTTGAGCATCGGGTCTTCAAAAAAGTTGTTAAAAATGAGGAAATTTAGGGGTAAATCGCTCCTTGTTAGGTTTAGTCTGCGACTAAGCCTTATCCCTTCCGCAAATCTTAGCTTTTCGGGGCTGCTGCTATTAAAACATCTACAAAATAGCATTTTGTATTTGTTTTTTGCTATTTTTGCAGTATCTTACAGCGCAAATCAAAGATTTGCCGCACTGATAGGTCGTAGTCGGAGACTACGCCCAACGGGAGTCATTAACCCTTAATCACTCATCATCAATGAATTTCACAGAACGCCGTACTTATGTATTAAAAATTGATGCTACAAAAGCAGATATAGAAGATATTAAAGAATTTTTAATAGAAATAAAAAGTAGCTCAGGCAAGAATAGAGAAAAAATAAGAAAAGAGCATATTGAGTATCAAGCTCAATACCTGAAAAAAGATATTTGTATATTTAATTTAAGTAACTTTTTAAATAACAAAATAAATATACAAAAAAGTAACGTGCATAAAAACATTATATTTAATGATATTTCAGATGAAATGCTTAACTTAGTATCAGATAAGGTATCGCACTTATGGACAGAAAAGATAAACGATTTTTTCTTAAAAAGGTATAAAATTTATGACAAAATTTATGATGTAACATTTTTTTATTACGATATTTTTTATAAGAAAAATAACACTTTAATATATGATGATGAAAAATATCATTTTTTTACAGAAAATAAATTTGATGTTGAATATGCTCCTCTTATTCACCAGAAAATGATAGACAATGGTGTTGAAATTAGAGAGGCGTAACCCCCTGTTGTCCGTAGTGTTTCTCCTCGTTGTCCGTAGTGTTCCCATAACCCAAAAAATAGCCCAAAAGTTAGGCGTAGTTTCCAAATACGACCTATCAGTAGGGAATAACGGGGGGTTAGTGGTTGTTAGATTTTAGAAAAATTAGGCTTCCAAAATCATATCGCGCACCGCCTCTACCCAAAGGGCTTCGGTATTGAGGCTCTCTACAAGTTGCCAATGTTCGCCGCCTGCTTCCTCGAAATTTTCTTTGTAGGTTTCGCCTACTTCGAGCGTTGTTTCCAAACAGTCGGCTACAAAGGCGGGCGAAAATGCCAAGACGCGCTTGATGCCGCGTTTTGCCAAATCTATCACGACATCTTCGGTGTAGGGTTGTATCCAAGGGTCTTTGCCCAAGCGCGATTGGAAGCAAACGCTGTATTGGTGCGATTCCAGACCCAAACCCTGCGCTAAGGCACGCGAGGTTTCGAAGCATTGGGCGCGATAACAAAGGCGATTTTCGGCACAAAGACTATCGCAACAATTTCCCAGACGGCAGTAACTGCTTGCCTTGCGAAGTTGCCTTTCGGGAAGCCCATGATAGCTAAAAACAAAATGCTCATACTGCTCTTGTGCTAAAAGTTTTTGCGCATTTTGTACAAAAGTCTGAATCATTTTGGGGTGAGTGGGATAGCTATCTACAAGCGTCATTTGGGGGATAAGCTGCCATTTAGACACAATTTCCATCACGCGCTGATGCACAGAACCCGTTGTAGCGGAGGCATATTGTGGGAAAAGTGGAAAAACGATAATGCGTTCTACCTGCGCTTTTTGTAAAAAATCTAAGCCTTCTTGTATGCTTGGGCGTTGATAGCGCATAGCCAAACGCACCAAATATTCTTTGGGAAGCAGAGCTTGTAACTTTTCGGCTAATTCTACCCCATAAAACATCAGGGGCGAACCCTTTTCTGTCCATAACTTGCGATACTCTTTTGCCGACTTGGGGGCGCGAAAGGGTGCAATGATACCATTGACTAAAAGAAAACGTGCCACAGGGTTGATATCGATAACACGTCCATCTAAGAGAAATTCGCGCAAATATTTGCGCACATCAGCCACAGAAGGAGAGTTAGGTGTGCCTAAATTGACCAAAAGCACGCCTACTTTCGCACTCGAAACAGAAACGGGCGAAGAAGAAGCGGAAACAGACGAAGTGTGCATACAAAAGATAGAATTGCCAGAATGAGAAGCCCACAAAGGTAGGCGTTTCTACTCAAAATTACTCGAAAAAGAAAACTCTTGCATAGAACCCTAAAACGCGCCCTTTGTTTTAAAATACCGATTTTATGCCTCAAAATCAGCATTTTATCTTTTTAAAGTGCAATTTTGAAAAGATAAAATACCATCTTTTCTTATTTGGCTCAAATATTGCAGCACACAAAAAAGACCTGACTTTTTCTAATGCCGCGCCTTTTGAGAGGGCAAAATTAGGAGTCAGTCTTTGTTTTTCTAAAAACTAACTAAAAAATCTAAGCACTATGCTGAAAAAAATTCATGCTTTCCAATTATTCGCGCTTTTGATGCTCGCTACTTTCGGACTTTCAAGTTGCGGCGACACAACAGAAGACATCGTTCCTGCTCCTATTATCATTCTAAACCCTGAAAGTGTAACGGTAGATGTAGGACAAACTGCCTCTGCCAATTATAGCGTAACGACACAAGGCACGCTTAATCAAATTCAAATCCAAAAAGAAGGCGTAACCCTTCAAACCATCTCCTCTTTTACCTCGACGGGCAGCCATGAAGGTCGTCTTGATTACCTCACTACCAACGATGATGCGGGCAAAACAATCGTCTTTACCCTTATCGCAACCGACACAGAGGGTACTTCGGGTCGTGCCGACTTTACCGTTGTGGTCAATGAAGCCCCTACGCCTACTTTGGTGCGCACTTACACCTTAGGAGCGCAAGGCAGCGCACAGGGTAGCTTTGCCAGCGCAGGTTCAGACCAAGTTTTCTCTATTGCACAAGCCAAACAAAATGCAGCCAACATCGATTTTGCCTACCTTTTCGGTACAATTCAAGGCGCAGTAGTAGGCTCGCCACGCGACAATTCGGTAGATTTTATCTATGGTACAAATAGCAACTTTACCGAAAATGGCGTACACACTTGGTCGCAAAGAAACGACACGCGCTTCAAACTTACTGCCCTGACTACCAACGATTTCAACGGCATTACCAACGGCAGACAGCTCGAAACTTCTTACAACGCGGGTACGCAGCCCGATAATGACGGCGCAAGCGAAGGCAGCAGCTCACGCACAGCCTTAGAAGTCAATAAAGTTTATGCCTTCCGCACACAGGCAGGCAAATTTGGTCTTATTTTGGTCAATCGTATCCAAGAAGGTGCAAACGGACAAGCCGCCCTCACTATCAAAGTGCAGGAATAAGCCCAATTTTAGAAGTCGTTTTGTTGTAGCGACGTTGTTACAACGGTCAGAAGGTCAAAAAAGGGGATTTTGTGCCTAACGCAAACCTGCTGAACCCCCACCCTGCCCTCCCCCCATAGGGGAGGGTTCGAAAACCAAATCATTTTTTTATGCTCGCATAAAAAAATGATGCCAAATCAAAGCCCCGCCCTATGGGGGCGGGGTTTGGGGTGGGGTGCATTTAAGGATTTTATCGTTGTAACGACAACGTTCTAAAAGACATCTTACCCCCAAAACCTCTCCCTTTGTGGAGAGGTTTTTTGTTGTATTGTATTTTTTTGTTTTTACAATTCATCATAATCTTTTTCTTTTACCTTTCTAACCTGTTCCAAACACTTATATTTTTGGTTTTGGGCATTGTGGCGTGTGCTATAATTAAATTCCTTTTGCACCTCTTCTATGCTTTTGTTGTGAAAAAAAATGGCATTGAGCAAGTTTTGACAGTGGTTTGACACTTTTTGCATGTAAGATTGTACTCTTTCCCAATAGCCCCTTTCATCATCTATCCAATTCTGCACCAAACTGTTTTCTTGCTCGGATAAAGAAAGTGAATTGCTTTCTATAAATCGCAGTCTATTTTTTTGCTCTCTTAGCCTTTTGAGCCATAAATTTTTGGCAATCGCCATCAAGTAGGTTTTCAGAGAAGCGGAAAGTACAAAGTCATCTTGTTTGAGCTTCTTCAAAACTACCAAAATGGTATCCTGAAATAAGTCTTGTGCGTCTTCATAGCTACCACTATTTTTTTGGACATAGCGTACTACCATCTGAAAATACTGCTCGTAAATCTTTTCATAAGAAAGATTGTTTTCAGAAAGCAAGCAAGATAAGTTTTTAGTAGATTCCATCTAGCGAGGAGTATTTTTCAAAACGAACAGCTTTGGAGAAAACTGTTCGTTTTGAGAAGTAAGAAAAGCGAGTAAAAAAGTATCGTATTTGTTTAAATATCTACTTTGGCATAACGCGCATTTCGCTCGATAAATTCGCGTCGGGGAGCTACTTCGTCGCCCATGAGCATAGAAAAAAGCGCGTCGGCAGCGGCGGCAGACTCAATATCAACCCTTTTGAGGCTTCTACTTTCGGGGTTCATGGTCGTTTCCCAAAGTTGTTCGGGGTTCATCTCACCCAGACCCTTGTAGCGTTGGATATGCAAACTTCCACTTTCGCCTCCCAAGTCTTGTACGGTTTTTTCGCGTTGGCTTTCATTCCAACAGTAAATCTGCTGCTTGCCTTTTTTGATAAGATAAAGCGGCGGCTGTGCGATATAGATATAGCCTTTTTCTATCAAATCGCGCATATAGCGGAAAAAGAGCGTCAGAATAAGGGTTCTGATGTGGCTACCATCTACGTCGGCATCTGTCATGATGATAATTTTATGATAGCGCAATTTTTCCAAATTGAGGATTTTCTGTCCGTTTTCGTCTTCGCCAAAGCGTATGCCTAAGGCGGTGATGATGTTTTTGATTTCTTCGTTGTCGTAGATGCGGTGTTCCTGTGCCTTTTCTACATTGAGGATTTTACCGCGCAAAGGCAGAATGGCTTGGGTTTTTCTGTCGCGCCCTTGTTTGGCAGAGCCACCTGCCGAATCCCCTTCCACTAAGTAAAGTTCGCAAAAGGCGGCATCTTTTTCCGAGCAGTCGGCTAATTTACCGGGCAGCCCAACGCCGCCCAACGCCGTTTTGCGCTGCACCATCTCACGTGCCTTGCGTGCGGCATGACGCGCTTGCGCTGCCAAGACTACTTTTTGAATGAGTTGCTTTGCCTCGCGCGGATTTTCTTCTAAATAAACCGAAAGGGTTTCGAAAACGCAGGTTTCCACCGCGCCCGCCACGTCCGAATTATTGAGTTTGGTCTTGGTCTGCCCTTCAAATTGCGGTTCGGCTACTTTCACAGAAATTACTGCCGTCATGCCCTCGCGAAAGTCGTTGCCCGAAAGTTCGAGCTTTTTATCGACCAAATTATTTTTATCGGCATAGCCTTTTAAAGCGCGTGTCAGGGCGCGATAGAAGCCTGTAATGTGCGTTCCGCCCTCAATGGTGTTGATGTTATTGACATACGAAACTACATTTTCGGCATAAGAGGTATTGTAAAGAATGGCTACCTGTACGGGAACTTCATTTTTTTCGCCTTCCACATAAATCGGGTTGGGTATCAAAAGCGTTTTGCCTCTATCTAAATAGCTCACAAATTCGCGCAAGCCCCCTTCGGAAAAAAATACATCAGAGGCAGGATTGCCGTCTGCGTCTATATCGCGCAAATCTTGTAGCGTAATTTTGATACCTGCATTCAGATAAGAGAGTTCGCGCAAGCGATTAGCTATCGTTTCGTATTTGAAGGTAGTAACGGGGAAGATTTCGCCATCAGGGATAAAAGTAAGTTTTGTACCTGTACTATCTGTCGTCCCAATTTCACGAACCGAATAGAGAGGTGCGCCACAGCTATAGGCTTGTTCGTACAATTTGCCGCCACGTCTTACCTCCACGTGCAGGTGCTTCGAAAGAGCATTCACACAAGAAACCCCTACCCCATGCAAACCGCCTGAAACTTTGTAGTTGCTCTTGTCAAACTTGCCCCCTGCGTGCAAAACGGTCAAGACCACTTCTAAGGCAGAGCGTCCCTCCTTGGGGTGCATATCGACGGGAATCCCGCGCCCATTGTCATTCACCGTCAGCGAGCCATCTGTATTGACGCTCACATTGATTTCGGTACAATGTCCCGCTAAGGCTTCGTCTATGGAGTTATCCACTACTTCCCAAATGAGGTGGTGCAAGCCCTTGATTCCTGTATCGCCGATATACATAGCGGGGCGTTTGCGCACAGCTTCCAAGCCTTCCAAGACCTGAATGTTACTGGCAGAATAGTCGCCACTATTTGCGGCAGCCGTTTTCTCTATTTCTTGTGCCTGTTCTGTTGAATTTTCTATGCTCATTTCTATGCGTTTTTCGTCTTTTTACAATAGACAAAGATACGAAAAAAAACTCGAAAATTCCACACTCCGACAAGTTTTTTATTAGCTTTTCGCACCTTTCGGCGCAACGTAGGAAATGCCGCTACTGCTCTAAATTTTCAAACTAAATTCTCTTTCAAACCTGCACGCTTTGCAGGAAGGCGCGTAATTTTTTAGGGCGGTTTTGATGAGTCCAAATTCTAAAAATCAGGCGCAAGTATAGGGACAAGGCACTGCCTTGTCCGTAGTGAGATTGAAAAAGTTTTTATTCCAACGCCTTTTCTATCAATTCGGCAGCATTTTCACTGGGGCTGACGTTTTTGGTAATGATGTTGCCTTCTTTGTCGAGCAGATAATAGGTCGGTACGCCTTGAATTTGATAGCGCGTCCTTAAATCTTCTACTTCATTTTCAGGTATAAAAAAGTGAAGTCCTTTTAAACCATGCTTTTCAATCGCTTGCAACCACGTTTCTTTTTCGCTCCAAATGCAAATATAAACAAACTCGACAGGCTCGTTTGCAAACTTTTCTTTCAATTTCCTACTTTCGGGAAATTCCGACACACAAGGACCGCACCAAGTAGCCCAAAAATCTACCAAGACCAATTTCCCCTTCAAACTTTCTAAGGTTACCATTTTTCCGTCTTTATCTAAAAAAGAAAAATCGGGGAAAGGCTTGCCTGCGGCTAAAAGACGGCTGGCAGCCACTTTTTCTGTTAAGCGTTTTTTTTCTTCGTCTGAAACATCAAGATTGGGAATGTAGCTAAAAAGGTCATTTCTGACCTGATTCCCATAGTCGTCATTCCATTCGTAGCTCATTGCCTCGCGACATAAATATTCTAATAAAACTAAATTTCTAATTTTTTTATTTTCTATTTTTTTAAACGTTTCAAAATAGCACTGCGCTAAGTCTGCCATTTGTTTTTTGTCATTGGTGTCTAAATAGTTTGCTTTGCAATGCTTATAGGGATATACGTATGTGATATAATGCAAATATAAATCACTTAATATTATATTTTCATTGTTTGGAATTTCAAAATTTGGAATATTTGCATAGTAGGAAGCAGGCAGCGGTGTAGGGTTTTCCATTTTTTGAAGATAAACGCGAATTTGTGGATAACGATACAAACACTCTAAATAAGTAGCCTGCATAGAAGCGCGTACAAAGTCATTGACATTGTGATAGGTGCGTTCCGATTGCGTTTCTTTTTCAAAGACATCAAGCAGAGAATCGTAATAGTTTTTTAAGTTTTTTGTGAAATCATCTGCATTTTGTAGTGCCAGCTCCGACCAGACTTTCGAATTTATCGAATCGGTAAAATTAAAACATTCGGTATGATTTTTTAGTTTTCCTTTTTGTAAAATTATCTGATTTTTTTCTATTAAAAATTCCATATCATCGTCGGCGGCGCAGAAAAAGGGCTGCCACATTTCTTCTGCTTTCAGATACCAAAATTGCTCTACTTTTTCGTTGGGAACTCGTGCCTGCCAAAGGGTTTTATCCGCCGAAAGGGGCTTAAAGCTAATGCTATCCATTCCACTAACACTTGTCAGGTGGGTAGTGTGGGCAGCTACATGCAAGTTTGGCATCTCGTCAGGATTGCTAACTTTTACGGTAATGGTAGCCGTTTGCGCCTTTACAAAGAAAGTGCTAATAAGCAGGGCGAAAAGAAAGGTTGTTTTTTTCATTGCGATTTTTTGAGTTTAATAAAAAACGAAAAAGATTGATAAAAATTTTCTACTTGAATAAAAGCCAACAGTTTTTTCTACCGTTGGCTTTTTTCTTTTTTTATTCCAACGCCTTTTCTATCAATTCGGCGGCATTTTGGCTGGGTCTGATGGTTTTATTTTTTAAAATGATTCCGTTTTTGTCGAGCAGAAAATAGTGTGGAATCCCTGAAATTTGATAGTTTTTTCTCAATAGCAGGCTTTCTTCGGGGCTGACAAAAACCTGTACTCCGCCTAATTGATGTGCCGTAAGCATCTTTTCCCAATCGGCTTGGTTGCTATCTATGCAAATATTTAAAAATACAACCTCTTGATTTTCAAACGTTTGCATCAATTTTTTGCTATGTGGAAATTCTGCCACACAAGGGGCGCACCAAGTAGCCCAAAAATCTACCAAGACCACCTTTCCCTTCAAACTTTCTAAGGTTACCCTTTTTTCGTCTTTATCTAAAAAAGAAAAATCGGGGAAGGGTTTGCCTGCCGAAAGGCTTTGGTAGTTTGCAAATTTTACCTTAAAAAAAGTGGCTTCTTTTTCGGTGATGCCTAATTTTTTTAGCTCCTCGAGCGTAAGTTGTGCAAGGGCGACAAATCGCTCATCTTGCCACTCCCACATTCTAAGGCTCGACGCAAGAAAATTTTGCAAACAGAGTTTGCGCAACTTTTCAGATGTAATTTGATTTAGATTTTGATAATTACACAAAAAATAGTTGTATTTTTTATCACTATCAAGAACCGTAATGGGCTTATTTTTCAAAGTATGCTGCTTGCAATCGCGAGTATAAGAGCTTCTAAGTTCAGAAATAATAACTGAATAAGGATAAAAATCATACTTAGAAGGCTTTACCAATGGAAAGGTATCCAAATAAGCGTCGGGCATTTCGCGCACCATCTCTACTTTTCCTGTGCTGCGATTGTGAAAAAAAGGATACGCCCCTAAACTCTGATTTGTTTCTACTTGGAAATAAATTTGCATAAAATCGTCAAAAAGAGAGTCGGGTTTGGGAAAGGTTGTGTGGTAGTTTTCTAACCTTTTTGCTTGTAGTTGATACAAATTTTTTACAAAATCTTTGGGTTCTTTTGGATATAAGTCGGAAAGTGTGGCTTGCAAAATGTCGTTTTGTTTGTGAAAGTATTGATTTTGCGCCTGCCATTTACCACTTTCAAAACTTACTACGCCATCTTCCCCTACACGAATTGAAATTTTTTCGTCGGCTTGGACAAAGAAATAAAACATCACTTTTTCCCCGTTCAAATACCAAGTTTGTGGCATTTTTTCGCCCTCGAAAGTGGCTTCCCAAAGGTTGTTCCCTCTTTTTTCAAAGAAAACAGTATCGCTAAGTTCGGGAATGGCGGGGTGATAATGTAGCGCGTGCGGAGCGCGTGAAAGTTGCCACTTTTCCGTTTCAGGCAGCGAAAACGAAACGGTAGTTTTTTGTGCCTTCGCTACCGAAATCAGACTTAAAAGGCAAATGAACCATAATTTTTTCATAAGGCATTTTTTAGTATGAAGAAAAACAAAGATAGATTTTTAAACGATTTGAAATAGTTAATAAGTGTTAAAATTGTGGCTTGCGCTTAAAAAATACGAATAAGGAGAAGCCCTTAGAAGGTTTTATTTTTTTTAGTGAAAGTTTGCGTTGTTTTGTATTATTTTTAGTAACTTGCTCTTTCTTAAAAAAGGCTAAAATTGCCTGCTCGCTTGTTCTTTTTTTCCTTCCAAAAGTCTATAAATGCTTTGCATTATGAAAAAAAAGTTTAATACAATCGCTACTTTGAAAACAAAAAAAAGAGGCATTCTTGCTTTCTTTACCTTGTTTTTTTTCCTGACCGCAGCTAAGGCGCAAGATATTAACCTCAATGGCATCACCAAAGTCAAAGAAAAAGAGTACCATTGGACGCTGCAAAATAGCCCTGTGCAGGCAGATAGGCTGGCTCTCAACGTGCGTGTGATGCAAATGTCGGAAGATGGCACGTATGAAGGCTTGGCTTTGTTACACAATGGTTCGCTTATTTTTAAAGATTTAAGAGAAAAAGAAAATCTTTTGGAAATTAAAATTTTACATGCGACCAAAGGCGAAGGCTATCATTGGAAAATAGACCCTCAAAATTGGCTTTTAGCAAAAATAAAATATGAAGAAAAAAAGATTATCTATGAAAAAGGTGGCGATTTGATGAAAAAACATGAAGCCAAGCCACTTTCCGAAGTGCCTTTTGAGGAGGATTACCTATCAGCAGAAAAAGCCCTTAGTACCTGTGTAGAAACTTATTTGCTGCACTATGCCGCTATTTTCGACCCTACCCAAGCCAAGCAAGCCCCCCTTACTTACTGGAAAAATGCCTTAGAGGAGCTAAATAACATTGCCGACGAAGAATTGCAGTTGGAAATAGGAATCGCGTGTCCCGAAAAAATTACAGAGTCGGAGGTTTTTTTAAATGGGCTGCCTGTGGATAGAGCCTATTTTGAGTTTTTCCAAGACCAAACTCACCTCAATCAATTTATGTTAAAAGGGAAAGTTTATTGCGTTTTAGGAGAAAATAGAGTAGAAATTGTATTAAAAGATGCAGACGGTGAAGTTTTACGCGAAAGCCGTCTTTTTTTGTATCAGCCCCAAACGCAGGCTACACCTGCCCAGATGCGTTGGGTAGAGCCTTTTGTGGCACAAATCAAATGGAGCAAGACTTTTTTCAACATACAAACCTGTTTGAAAAGCGACACCGAAATTCAAAAAGTAGATGTTTTTATCAATGATATTTTTGCTAAAAGCAGCACAAATATCATAAAACAAAGTTCGCAAAATTGCCCTTTTCTTTTCAAAGATGCCCTACAACTGGTAGAAGGTGAAAATAAAATCGTCTTGAAAGTCTATAATCAGGCAGGCGAAGCCCTTTCTGAACCGCGTGTCATTACAGTAGAATTTCCAAAAAGTGATAGTTTAGTTTCAATTTCAGTAGAAAAACCTACTTTTAATTGGCTTACACCCACCGAAAAACGAAGTACGCTATCCGCTGCCACTTCGGAGGCGAATTGCGAAATTTGCATTGCTTCGCAA
This sequence comes from Hugenholtzia roseola DSM 9546, assembly GCF_000422585.1. Taxonomy (NCBI): domain Bacteria; kingdom Pseudomonadati; phylum Bacteroidota; class Cytophagia; order Cytophagales; family Bernardetiaceae; genus Hugenholtzia; species Hugenholtzia roseola. The sequence goes on along the minus strand of NZ_KE383879.1, from coordinate 134,782 downwards.
GCCAACTTAGAAAATGTGGAAGTTTGGGTCAATAATCGTGCTTTGTCTAAATCAGACTACCAATTGAGCGAGTATAATCCTGCACAATGTCCGTATCTTCTCAAAATAAAATTTGTACCGCAAAGTGTTGAAAATCAAGTAGAAGTACGTGCAAAAAATAGCGCAGGTGAGAGCAGAAGTGAGCCGCGTATCCTGCTTGCTTCTATGCCGCTTGAAAATGCAGCCGAAAATGCACCTTTTTTATTGAGTTGGAAAGAAAACTATGCAAATCCTTTGCTACTTGATGCGCAAATTTTTCGTTTGGAAACTTGTTTGAAGGCTACACAAGAGCCTGCAAGTTTTGAGGTCTTGCGAAATGGGGTTTTACAAACAGCCAAAACGGGCTTGGAAAAGCAAAATGAGGCGGATTGTCCCTACCGTTTGTTTGCAGATGTGCATTTAGAAGCAGGCGAAAATCGCATTGTTTTGTTGGCTAAAAATGCGCAGGGCAAAGAATCGCAATTAGAAATTTTGATACAAACGCCACAAAAAGAAATCCCACAAAATGCTGATTTTCAAGAAAATAACCCTACAAATTCAGACCCAAAAATAGAAACCGATAGCCCTATTCAGCAGGTTTTAAAAACAGAAACTTCGCCTTCTCAAACTTCTACTTTCGAGTGGCTCGATTTTGTAGAAAGTCAGAAAGAAATTTCAGAAAATAGTTATCTGATAAGGGTAAAAATTCATACATCAGACCCTATCCTCTCTCTTTTGTTGATGCGCGACGGCAAATTAGTGGGCAATCTCAATTATACGGCACAAGAAGATGGCTCTTTCTTAGCAGAACAACAACAAATCTTAGAATCAGGCGAACATAGTTATAGTTTGATTTTAATTACAAAAGAAGGGCAGCGGCAATCCGAAGAAAAAATAATCCTGCATTGAGAAAAAAGAAAGCAAATTTTTAGAATTGCTTTCGAGCATCTTTGCCGTTCGCGCCCCTACTTTCCTATGCAGTGAGGTTAAATTCCAAAAGTTAGATTCAAACGTAGGGACAAGACAATGCCTTGTCCGTAGTGAGATTGAAATAAAAAAAGGTTTCCATACCCAAAAACAGGGTTTCAAAACCAAATTTTATTTTGCCTCTCATTTGATAGGACAAGGCTTTTCGCAGCACTTAACATTACTACTTTTCTATGCCTTTGGTTTGGTAAAATCTCTTAAAATGATTACCTTTGAGAGTGGGATTTCTTTGTAAAGCGCGTTTGTTTTCTAAAAATCTTGCTTATTTTACATACTTTCTAATATTTTTACCATGATAGACCAAATCATTAGTTTAGCACAAAAAGAATTGGGCGCAACGCTACAATCGCAGGCGGGACTCAACGCAACGCAGGCTGAAAAGTCGATTGAAGTAGCGCAAGATTCACTCACCGAAACGGTGAAAGAGGAAGCCATCAATGGCAATTTGGGCGACCTTTTGAGCCTTTTCAATGGCAATGCGCCTCTGAATATGCAAAATCCAACAATCCAACGGCTGACCAAAAATTTTTCTCATACCGTAGCCGAAAAAGTAGGCGTAGAGCCGCAGACAGCGGAGAAAGTGGCGCATATTGTCGTGCCTTTCCTGATGCAAAAGTTTGCTTCTAAGGAAACAGGGACGGCTGAAAATGAAAAATCCTTGCTCGATATGATGGGTATGGATAGCGGCAGCCTGCTCTCGAATGTGGGCAATATCTTGGGTTCGTTTTTAGGTGGCGATAAAAAAGATGGCGGCGGTTTGTCGGGCTTTTTCAAATAGCCTATCTTTTTTTAGATTTATTTTTGCAACCAAAGCGCGTTTTTTTCTTTTCTGATAACCCTCTGCTCTGTTTTCGAGTTTTGGGAAAATGCGGTGATAGCTCTCACCCTGCCTGCAAGCGAATTGGGTAGGGTGTTTTGTTTTTAATAAAACTATAATTTTGTTTTTTTTATGAACCAAGAGAAAAAAAAAGCCCTTGTCATAGGGGCTGGTATCGGTGGAATTGCGGTTTCGGTGCGTTTGGCACTCAAAGGTTTCGAGGTGGAAGTCTTTGAAGCAAATGCCTATGCAGGGGGCAAATTGTCCGAATTTTGGCTTGAAGGGTATCGCTATGATGCGGGTCCTTCGCTTTTTACGTTGCCCGAAAATGTGGAAGAAATTTTCCTTTTGGCAGGGCGCAAGCCGTCGGATTATTTTCGCTACCAAGCCTTAGACCCCGTTACGAAATATTTTTGGGACGATGGCACTCGCCTCTATGCACACGCACAAAAAGAGAAATTTGCAGACGAAGTAGCACAAAAATTAGGCGAAAAAAAAGATACAATTTTAAAGTTTTTAGCGGAAAGCAAAATAAAAAATGATTTGGTAGGCGAACTTTTTTTAAAGCGTTCTTTGCATAAAAGTAGCACTTTTTTAAATAGAAAGGCACTCAAAGCCATTCTCAAAATTCACAAATTAGATGCTTTTCGCACCATGCACCAAGCTAATTTTGCTACCTTTGAAAAGCCTAAAACCGTACAGATTTTTAATCGTTATGCTACCTATAATGGCTCTTCGCCCTATTTAGCACCTGCTACGCTCAATATCATTCCCGACCTCGAATTTGGAAAAGGAGCATATTTGCCCGAAGGCGGACTTTTTAGCATTACCAAAAGCCTGTTGCAGTTGGGTGAGGAATTGGGGGTAAAATACCATTTCGGTTCGCCCGTAACTCAAATTTTATTAGAAAATAATGCTAAAAATAAAAATCGTATCAAAGGCATAAAAGTTGGAGAGAAAACGATAGCGGCAGAGGTAGTGGTATCGAATATGGATATTGTGCAAACGTATCGAAAACTGCTACCCCATTTCCCTGCGCCCGAAGCACTTTTGGAGCAACCAAAATCCAGCTCGGCTCTTATTTTTTATTGGAATATGAATAAAAAATTTCCCGAATTAGATGTTCACAACATATTTTTCTCAAATGATTATGAAAAAGAATTTAGAGAAATTTTTAAAAATAAAACTATCATAGACGACCCAACAGTTTATATTTTTATCTCTTCTAAAAAAATCCCGACAGACGCACCTGCCGAAGGTGAAAATTGGTTTGTGATGATAAATGTACCTCATAACGACGGCAGTCAAGATTGGGACACACTCATTGCAAAAGCAAGGGAAAATATCTTACAAAAATTAGAAAAAAATATGATAGAGGCTGTTCGTCCGCACCTGATTGCCGAGCGAATTTTAGACCCGCGCAGCATAGAAGCGCGTACTTCTTCTTTTGGCGGTGCTTTGTATGGCAATAGCAGCAACAACCGCTATGCCGCTTTTTTAAGGCATGCCAACTTTTCACAAACGGTTCAAAATCTCTACTTTTGTGGAGGAAGCGTACACCCTGGCGGCGGTATTCCCCTTGTCCTTTCTTCGGCTAAGATTGTAGCCGATTTGGTGAATTAGGCTGCTTAGGGTTTTGTTGAAGAAAAGTAGGGAATAAGGGGCGAAAAGGCTACCTTATTCTTTTTTTTGTTGAATTTTCTTACATCATACCTATCACAAGGCAAATGGCAGAAAAATATAGACCGTAAAAATATAAAAAATAGTAAAATATAAAGTTTTTTTTCTGACCTTACAAAATTGAAAAAAGCATGATTTTGTGTAGCTTTTGGAAAAAAATAACCTTTTGAGCCTAAAAAAAGAAGGTACGCTTTCACAAAGCGAGGATAAAAACCCTTATTACGATATAAAAGGCTTTTACTATAAAAAAATAGATAAAAATAAAATAAAAAATAAAGTAAAAAGCTAATCTAAAATGTTTTTTTTCGCTAAAAATGACTTTTTAAACACTATTCTAACCTCAAAGGGCGAAACTGAAAGTAACACTATCTTTGCTTTTTGCGTCTGTGTCTTAAAATTCTTTAAACTTTCTTATTTCCTTAATTCCGATGAAATCTTTAATGAGCGTACCCATTTTTGACAGACGCAATTTGCATATTGCGCTTTTAGGCGATTCTATTGTCCAGGCTACTTGGCAGGGCGTTGTAGATGTTGCGACCAATCAACTTGCGTATAAGTTTTTGGCAGAATATGCGCGTAAAAACAATAAATTCTGTTGGCTTTTAAATCAAAAAAAGATGATGATACACCCTGATGCCTGCACTTGGGCGACTCAAACTTTTTTGCCCCAACAGAAAGAACTCTTAGAAAAAGGTATTTGTGCCGTTGTGATTGCTGATAGCTTTTTTGTAGAACAGAATATTCGTCAGTCTATTCAGTCGCTTTTTCCACAGGGCAGTTTGCAGTGCGCCATTTTTAAGGAAGAAGCAGTCGCGCTCAAATGGGTGAAAGAGCAAATTGTACAAAAAGACAATGCAAATTTTGATTTAGGTTTAGACCTTGATAATTTTTAGGGCTAAAATCTTACTTTGTCAAACAATATATTGCACAAGTTGTTAAGATGCTATTACCGTCTTAAAAAGCCGTACCATGCCCATTTTTTTACACAAAAAGTTTCCACATTACGATTTAGTCTTGTGGAAAATAGACGAAAACGAGGCGCAACTTCATAGCCTTGCCCAAGAAGAGGAAGCTTTTGCTACCTACAAAAATCCGACGATACGCTTAGAAAAAATGGCGGCAGCCTTGCTTCTAAGCCACTTTTTCCCTTCTCACAAGGTAGAAAAAGCGCATACAGGAAAGCCTTTTTTAAAGCCGCATACGGCGCACATTTCTATTTCGCATAGCTACCCTTGGGTGGCGTTGGCGTTTTCGCGCACCCATGCCTTGGGTTTAGATGTGGAAGCGGTAGGTTTGAAAGTGGAAACAGTTGCGCCGCGTGTCTTACATGAGTCGGAATTGGCGTTTTGCAGAGGAAACCGAAGGATTGCGACGCGCTTTTGGTCAGCAAAAGAAGCCCTCTACAAGTGTTTAGATGCAAAGGGCGCGACATGGCGCAAGGACATTCGCGTGCTACTAAACGAGCGGGGGCAGTCTTTGGCGAGTTTTATTCCTACAAATGAGTATCTGAACATAGATTTTCTCACAGAATTAGAACCACATTTCGTCTTGGCGATTGCTACCAAAAAGGAAGCGTTGGGATAGTTTTTTAAAATACCCAAATTTGTGCTTATCAAAGGCAGTGATGTTAAATTCTAAGAATCAGATGCAGGTGTAGGAATAAGGCATTGCCTTTGACTTTTAGAATTTAACATCACTGGGGCGGCTCTATCGGCTATCTATTTGCCGCCTACTATCTGATAGTTAGACATTTGGAAAGATTTGGCATCTTCAAGTTTGACTTCTTTTACCAAGATAAAACTCTTGTCGCCTGTCTTTTTGTCGGTATTCTCCATTTCTAAAACAAAACCCTCCTCTATCTGCGTCATCGGATTTTGTTCCTGCTTTTTGTTTGCCATCACGAAAGCACGCATGGCTTTGAATTGCTCGATTTTTATATCTTGTGTAATCCAGGCATTTGAAACAAAATCGTCTGATTCGATGATGTATTTAGCGCAAGGATAGCCTAAGATGCTTTTCTTTTCATTGGTCTTGGTTACTTTGACGGGCTTTTCGTTAGCGGCTTGCTCTTGGGTTTGCATCTCTTTGGGAAAGGCAGAAACGACAGCCATATTTGCGCCTTCGTTTTCCATCAAAATCACCATTGCCTGATTTTGAAAATCGAGGACAGACTGACTCTGCGGCTTTGAAGTTTCCGTTTTGCCCAATACCTCCATTCCGATAATTTCCTGATTTTGAGAGCTTTGGCGATAGCGCACCCACATAGGGTCTTGCTTTTTCCCTTTCGCCTTTTGGCTTGTCATTTCTATCAAAAAGCTGCTATTAAATTGGTACGCTTCCGCAACTTGTGCCGCGCCGCCGCCGCCCAACATGCCGCCTAATAGCCCTGTAACGGCATCAGCCTCTTGTTCTGAACCGTCTGCATTTTGTTTGTCTTTTTTGCCTGTTTTCAAAGATTCTTCGGTCTTGTCCAGACTCTTATCTACGGCTTTATCGATTTTATTATCGACTCTATTTTTTACCTTGTTTTTGGTGCGCTCCAAAGCCCTATCCAAAATTCCCTGCGCCTTTGTTTCTGAAAAAGGCATCAGAACCAAGAAAAAAGCCACGCCCAAGAGTGAGAACAAAGAAGATTTTGTGAGTGTGTAAGGTTGTGTTTGAAAAGTTTTCATGAAAATAAACAGGTTTGAAAGTGTTAGAAAAAATAAAAAAGAAAGATAGAAAAGACAGTAACTTTTGGCAAACCCAAAAAACGGTCTTCTTCTATTCTGCTTTGTTTCTACTTTCGAAACGAGTAAGAGATACTAAAATTGTTTCGGAAGCACGTTGTTATTCAAAAAAAATAACGCAAAGGGCAAAAATAGTCAATATAAAAAACTAAAATATCGTTAAACTCTAAAAAAGCGTCGTGTTTTCAAATTTGAAACGAAATAAAATTTGGCTTCACCTTCTTTTTGGTTTCGTCGGAAGCAAGTTTGCATGGCGAAGTTGGAGCTTTGTGCTATAAGTCTTTGTTTCAATCTCATTTCGGATAAGGCAATGCCTTTTCCCTACTTTTGCACAAAAAAGTCCCTCCTTTTTGGGGAGGGACTTTGGGGGATAATTTACTTTTTTGAAACTACAACCTGATTTTTAGTCAAGTGCAATGGCAGGTGTGGTATCGTAGGTGCTTCTAAAACGGCTCTGGAAGGCATCTACTTCGGCGCGAGTGGCTTTCTCAAACTTATCCTTCGACTTAGGATTTTCCAATTCGGCATTGAAGGCTTCATTTGAGGAGAGCATCTTCAAATCTCTGCCTTTCATGGCGATATAATACCAAGTGTCGGCATCGAGTTCGAGATAAAGGGTAAAGTCGCCTGCTTCGGCTTGTCGCGGAATTTCTACCATGCCTTCGCATTTGGCATCAATTTCCTTTTTCAGAATCGCTCCCAAAGGCAAATCGCCAACACTATAAAAGGTATTTCTATCTACCGACCAGTTCATCGTTACGGCAGGGAAGATAAGGGTCTTATCTGAAAGAGCGTCAGAAACGCCATAATCGCCTACCGAAAAACGGCGCAAGAAGCTTTCACCCGCCTTATCGCCTCCTATTTCGGCAACCTTATTGACCGTAGTGGGGTTCTTTTTCACGACACGCTCGATTTTGTTTTTGGTGCGATTTTCAGAAACATAAGTAGCCAAATGGTCGCGCATGAGGTTGAACGCCTCGCCTTTTGAATCGATAAAGAAAGCCAACATCAAATCAAAAGTATAGAGATTTTCGGCATAGTTGGCACGCGCTCTGCCTGCGGTAGCCAAATTGACCTTCGCCGAATTTTCATACAGGGTAAAAGTCCCTTCGGCGCGAACCTCGTTTTTGGTCTTGCTAAAATCAAAAACATTGCCTTTGGCAGGTTCAGACGCAGGCTTGCCATCTTTATTGGTAGAAATGACAGCAAATTCTAAGACCTTACTCTTTTTGATAGCCCCTTCTGCTAAAAAGATGGGAATATCTCTGCCGATGGCTTTGTCCTCTTCCATGATAGGCGCGTAGAGTCCTTTTTCTTTGCTCAAATACAGCCCCACAAAAGAAGGCTGCCCATTGACGCTCTGATTGACGACAAAGAGGTCTGTACCCGAACCTGTCCCTTTTTTGCCTTTGGCATCTGCACCTGCGGCAGTGGAAACGAGCGGAAACCAACCACTTTGTGGGCTATTGCCCGAAACCAAACGCGCCTGTCCGTTAAATTCGAGCTGACGAAGCCACGCCTTCATCGTAACTTGGTCTTTAAACTGCTTGCCATCAGCATAGCGGAAAAATTCTTCCTCTTTGATGGTCGCGGTGGAAATTGTGCCTTCTGTGCCTACCAATTTTTTGCCCAAATCGGTCTTGCGCAAGCTATCGGGTAGGTCTAATTCGGTGATGACCTGCTTTCCGAAATTGTCGATGTTGATGTCAAATTCTTCGCCTGCGTCGTTGGTATATTTGTAGGTAGCCTCGCCCTTGTATTCGTTTTTCGATACAATATTGATGCTGCCCTCTACCAAACGGTGATAGCGGCTTAGGTAATTAACGGTAAGTTCGGCATTTTTAAGCGGCTCGATTCTGCCGCCTTTCTTGACTACAACCTGACTGCCATAGGGCGCAATTTCGGTATCGACAACCAAGATATAAGGCACACCCTCGATATTGAGCTGCTGCTCGCGCATGTCGTAAATGGCGTTGGTGGCGGCATATTTCAGCCCTAATTGTGCAGGGTCGGTAGATTCGAAAATCTGCTCGCCGCTGACATCTTTGTCGTCTTGTCGGAAAACTACATTTTGGGCATCGATGCTCCAAACGGCTTTTGCCAAAGAGGTCGTGTATTGTAAGAAGGGAAAGGTAAAGACCTTTTCGCCTACGTTTTCGGCTTCGATGGTGGCAGTGCGCGGATTTTCGATGATGTTGTAATCAAATTTGACGTTGTTGGCAGCAATGGCGGCAGGCTTTACGCCATTTTCAGATTTGATTTGAAAAAGCGCGTGATTGCCATGAAAGCGCGTCGTTTCGAAGGCAAATTCCTGCGAATTTATCAGGGCTTCGTCGGTTTCGAAAGCACCGTATCCTTTCAGACCGCTGGGCGTGACGGCTAACGTTCCTGTGTGAGTGGCTACTTTTACGTCGCCTTCGTCGCGTTTATACATCTCGAAGGGTTTTTCTAAGCTGGTGAGCAGCATGCTATCTTGGGCGTGTAGCCATTGGATATGAAAATCCTCCATAAAGGTACTCGGAAAACCTACTCCGCCTACTTCTTTGGCATGGATACGCCCCTTGTTGTAGGCGGCTTTTGCTTTAAAAGTTCCCAAAGAAACCATCGAGTCGGGGAAAAAGATAAAGTCGTTGGACTCTATATCAGCGGCTAAATAGGTCATTCTTGCAGGACTATTAGGGTATAAGGCTTTTTCCTTGTCCATGAGTTTCTTCTTCTTCGGATTGGCTTCGGCTACGCTATCGGTCATGTCGTAATATTTTTCCGCGCCTGCCCTAACGCCGTCGTTGGTGAGAAAGACCAAGCCCTTTTCAAGCCTACCTTTTCCGCCATACAAGCCCAAACCGCTGGGGTGTTGTGGGTCATTTACGCTATGCACAAAGCCCAAAGATTTATCTTCCATTACGCGAATGGAATCTTTAAACTGTTCTACAAAAATATTACTATTGAAAGTACCTGCAAATTTGAGGTCTTCGGGCTGCCTACCTACTAAACTATCGAGCCTGAAATTATCTACATCAAATTTGACCCTTGCCGTATCGTAATAAGAACCCATCAAGATTTCTTTGCCCTGAAACTTCACCTGTCCGCCCGAAGTGGATTCGAAGATAGGGTAGTTTCGGAAAGAAAGTTTTTCAACGCCCTCTTGCTTGTCGTAATAGGTGCGCTCACCCGAACGGTTCGAGGGGTTGTTGATAAAAAATGTGCCTGATACGTCTTTGAAATTATTGGGCAGGGTATCGCCTTCTACATAAAACTGCATCGAGTCGATTTTGGGCATGACGATTTTAAAATCTTCGTAATTAAATTCGAAGTCTTTGCCGTTGAAGACAAAGTTTTTTGCTCCTACCTGTCCGCTAAAACCCATGCTTCTATTTTCTTTAATCTTGACAATGCCATCAGAGGGCAGAGCGGCTACATTGAAAAAGGCGGTGTCTTGTTCCAAGCTGGTTCGAATTTGGGCAAAACGGACGGCTTTCACCCCTCGCACGTGCATTTCATTGTCTTTGAAGTAGTAGGTAATGTTGTCCAAAGCATTGGACTGCCCTGCGAAGATGATTTTATCGTAATCCACTTTCATAGGATTATTGGGCGGCAAATTGGCACGTGCATAAAGTTGCCCTTTGCGCGTGAGGCGCGTCCAGTCGGTGGCTTCGTCGTACTCTACAAAACCTTTTCCTGCCAAAAAGCGCATGGCTTGTTTTACGTGCAGAGGGTTTTGTTTGAAATCGCGAGCCATGTCTGCACTAAAAAAAGAAGGCGAAAATGGTTTTTTATTGGAAATATAACCCCAAATCATCACCAAAGGATTGAAGGAATACATGCCTTGCAAGTCGGTTAGGATAGGCTTGTAGAAGTGGTCGTTGGAGGTTATCACGACAGGGGTTTCTGTTCTGCCCTGCAAAATGGCAATGTTCATCGTATCTGCACCCAAATCCCAAGTAATCAAATCTGCCAAGACCGAAACGCGGTGGTAGGAATCTTCTATGGGCGCATCTTTGAAGACCTTGTTATCTTTTCGTGCCAAAAGATAGGCTTCTTTGCTTTTGCCGTTGCCTTCGGGCGAAAAGCGCAACATCATGCCAGGGTGCATGAGCGAATCTTTGTCGGAAGTGTAAATGATAAGCCTTGCCTGCGGATTATTGACACTATTGGTGTTGAAGATAAAAGGCTTGATAGAAGTAGCTTTAAATTTGGGCTTGCCGCCTTTTTCTACTACAATAGAAGATTCTGCGCCTTCGGTCATGCTTTGGCTTGTGATGCGATTGCCTTTGAGTCCGAAGCCGCCGATATAGGTTAGGTCTTTTGCCAAACCTTTGACTTTTATGTCATTTCTATACGAAATGAAAATAGGATAAGGCGGATTTTCGGTCTTGTTTTGTTTCAATGCCTTATATGCGAAATTGCCCAAGACGGCAGAATCGAGGCGGTTAGGGTGTATCAAACTGACGCTTTTTGCCGAAATTTGGGCTTTCGTTACGGGCAACACATATTTGGAAAACTCACAATAAACGCCTGCTTCCACACCTGCGGCTTTCCATTCGAAACGCCCTTTTTCGCCCACAAATTCGCCTGTGGAAAGCAAAACAAAGCCGTCTGTGTTTTGTATCGTAAATTCGTCTTCTCTATTTTTTACATTCAAATTGACATTTTTGAAGCGGATATAAGGTCCTGCCAAAAGGCGTGTTTCAGGCTCTTCGGGTGCAGCCTGCGACAACTTTGGACGCTCTATGGGAGCGGCTGCCACTACGGGCTTTTTTTCTTCTTTTTTCTTGTCTGATTCGCTGCCCCAGCCCCAATCGCCGTCGCTGCCCCAATCGTCGGAGGGTGTCCCCCATTCGTCGGCAGTTCCCCAAACGTCGGGGTCGGGTGTGGCACTATCGCTGCCTGTATCGCTACCACTGCTGCCCCAATCGCTACCCCAATCGTCCCAACCGCCTGCGTCGGTTTCTTCGGTTTTGGGGTCTTTTTTATCTTCGGTAGCCTTTTCGCCTATTTCTATAATTTCTTCGATGGGGTCGACGATAGGTGCTTCCACTACGGCAGGTGCGCCTTCGCGCCCGTATCCAAACTCAAAATCGCGATTGCCTAAGATGGCAAAAGCGGTGTGGTCTTGGTATTTATAGAGGAGGTGGTCAGTGATAAAGGTGCGCGTGATGCGGAAAAAATTAGCAACGCCATTTTTGCCTACTTCGCGAACAGTGGTATCGGCTACTTGCAAAAATCTTAGCCTATCTTGGGCTTTAAATTTGCCTGTTTTTTGTCCGAAGTGCAGGCAGGCATAGAAGTCCTCGAAGATGGGGTTAGGCTGATAGCCTTTTTCGTACATATTTTTAGAAATGTTATGCAAGAGTTTCTGCTCTTCGGGGCTTAGTGTCCCCCAAAGGTTTGAAATCGAGCTAACGACTTCTACCGTTGTGGGGTCGGTCTTTCGCTCAATGACGCGCTGGACATCTTGAACAAAATTGTCGGGGTTTGAAAAGGGCTTTTGCGCTTGCAAGGGCAGCCAAAGCAAATAACAAAACCCCAAAAAGAGGAGTTGTATCGGCTTCTGCCCTATTCGCGGAGGTAGCAAAAGTGAGGAAAAAACGAAATGTTGCATAAGAGAAAAAGTTTGAGGTAAGAAATCAAGACGAGAAGCAGGCAGGATAGGATATGATAGTATAGGATATGATGTAATAGGATAGTTGCGCCTTTGCCCTTTTGTAGCCTATCACGTTTTTTACAATTTTTCCCAAGAGGCGAGGCGCAGTCAGGTTAAGTTCTATGAAAAGCCTTGTTTTATTACATTTTTTTCAAATTTGGCACGAAATAAAATTTGGACTTAAACCCTAAGGGTCTTCAAGACCCTTAGGGTTTGGGGCATAGGACAAGGCATTGCCCTATCCCTACATTCGAACCTAATTTTTAGCAATTAACATCACTGGGGCGAGGCGGCATACATTTTTTTCAACTCTGCCACTTCTATATAATAGCTTTCAGGCTCTTTGGGGTCTATCAGTACGGTCATTTTGTTGTGAGTAGGTAGGAAAGGCGTAGGGTCGAAGGGTAGCGGTTCGCTTCGAAAAGCATAGGCTAAATCTTCGCTTGGGCTGCTCCATTCACAATAGAGGACATAAGCAGGCGTGCCATTGAGCCGCACCTGCAAATCGCGGGCGACGGATTTGATGTCGGCTTGTAGCGTTTGCCCATATTTGAGGAGGCGATGCCACCTGCGGTACTTTCGCCACGCCAAGAAAGCGAGCCAACTTCCTACCAAAAGCAAACAGGTTGCGGAAATACTATAAAAAATAGAACCAAACCATTCGTTTTTGATGATATGCAAATCGTCAGGATTGATAATATCGTAATAGACTTCAAAGACATTGCCTACCTCAAAATCTTGTAGCGTTCCCACTTCATGCTTTGCCGAAATAAGCACCTTTTGACTATCAAGGGTATAAAAGCCCAAGATGGGATAGTAGTTGCCGCTTTCATGCCACTTTACCTCTATGACACGCGCAAACGTGCGCTCATATTTTTGTGCCTTGTTCTTTTTTTCCTCATACGCCTGATACGCCAAGTAGAATAGGCTCAAACTGCCCAAAAGCAACACAAGGGCTAAAAGCATTTCGAGTCGCGCTCGCAACTCTTCCCACAAACGCGACAAAAAATTGAACAAAAAATCAAGAATAGCCTTCATACCAAGATGCAATAAATTGAGAATGTGGAGAGGAGATAAAAGCACAAAAAAAGACCATTTGTAGCCCTTACGATTTTAGAAAGTTCTTTGGGCTTGCCATAAATCATCATTCGCGCCTTTTTAGGTATCTTCTGATAGACGGCTGACCAAATCCAAAGCCACTTTGCTGCTCAAAGCTACTCCCATGCCCGAAAGCCGCACGCCTGCCGCTACGTTGGGGTGAAGCGAAACCAAAAGCGGCGATTTTTCCCTTCCAAAAGCCATAATACCCGACCAGAAGTAATCTATTTCAGGTTGGAATTGGGGCAAAATAAGGGTTTTGAGTTTGTTTTCCAAATCTTGCGCGATAAGCGGATTGATGCCCAGTTGTGTTGTCTTTTCGGCTTCGAAGTCCAGATTGCGTCCGCCGCCAAAGATAACGCGATTTTCGAGGTTGCGAAAATAGTAGAAGCCTGCCTCTAAATGGAAAGTCCCTTTGAAGGGCAAAGAGGAAATTGGCTTTGTTATCAGCACTAAGCCCCGTCCTGCCTGAATGTCTGCCGTAGGGAGGGCTTCTTTGGCAAAGGCATTGGTGCAGATGGCGATTTTTTTTGCCTGTATTGAAAAGCGCGTGTGCGGTTTGGGTTCGGAAAGGCTTGTCGGTTGTAGGTGAAGTTCTACGTTGCTGCCGATGGCTTGCCAATCTATCGCCTGCACCCCTGTCCAGACCAGTGCGCCTCTTTTGGCTACATACTGCCAAAGGTTGCGGATAGCCATTCCGCTATTGATTTGCCCTTCAAAAGGGGTATAGACCATGGCGCGTACTTTTTGGGCATTAAATTTAAAACTCGCGATTGTGCCATCTTTGCGCCTAAATACCCTGCCTTCAAAGTTGGTATGATATTTTTCGAAGATGGGTTTTAAAAAATCATTGACCTTATCTAATTCCGCCAAAGCAGGCATTTGGGCTTCGGTGAGCAATTCATAGCCTCCGTATTGTTTCAAATCTAAGGCGGAATCGCCAAGCCGCTGGCGCAGTAATTGTAAGCCTTCATAACGACTTTGCACCAAATTGAAGACCGTTTCGGCGTTCATCATTTGAAGGTCGGCTAAAATTTCGGTCAGGCTGCCAAAACAGGCAAAGCCCGCATTTTTGGTAGAAGCTCCCGTAGGTAAAAAATTGCGCTCAACGACGGCTACACGCGCCTTGGGGTAGCGTTCAAGCCAAGCGGCTGCCGTAGAAAGCCCCACAAAACCTGCGCCCACTACTACCAAATCGTAAGTAGTAAAGGCTTCTTTTTCCCATACACTATATGCCATCTTTGCCTTTTGAGTAGTTTGTTAAGAAAGAACGCTAAGATAGGGCTTTTTTGTAAAAAAACAAAACTAAAAAGGGGAAAACGCCTTATCATAAAGACGATTGCCAAACAAAAAAGAAAACCCACTTTGGCTAAATTTGACTAACTTTGCCCGACGCTTATTCCATTTTTTCAGACCCTCTTTCCATCTTTATTATGTTTAAAACACTTGCCTTTTTTCTGTTGTTCCTTTTGTTTTTCTTAGGAAATATTGCCTCTCTTTCTGCCCAAGAAGATTCTACCGAACAAAAACTTTTTCGCACCAAAGACGACTATTACGCACATCAGGCAGAGGTGCAACTTGCTATGCAAAATTGGCTACAACTTTCGCCCTTTGATGTCTTGCAAAAAGAAACGCGCCAAATGACGGCAGCCTACGCCTTCGCTTGGATTTCGGGTGCGCCACACGTAAAGATTGTCTTGGGAAGTTCGCCCGAAATGGACGTTTTGAAAGAAAAAAGCTACCCTTTTCAGCCCGACCTACTCCTCGCCTTTGTCTTTGGGCAGACCCTTCACCTACTCGAATTTCCCGAACAGAACACCCACCAAGCCGAAAGCATAGAAGCAGGCATCAAGGGCATGCTCACTTTTTATGACACCATTTTAGCAGAAAAATCTAACAAAAAGTACCGCCACAAGGTATTAGATAGGTACAAAAAGATGGCACACAAAAAGACCCTTTTAGCCTATATCAATAGCAAAATTTAGGCTTTTGCTTAAAAAAATTAGCTTTTTTTATTACTAAAATTATATTTCCCCTACTTTTTTCTTTTCAAATGCAAGACACTACCAAAACGATACTTTTTGAAAATCAAGCCCAAACCGTTTTGATTGAACGCTACCAAACGGCAGATTTTGCTTATCTGATGCTTCATTTGATAGGGCGCATCAGCGTAGCCGACCACCGCGAAGGCTTCGAAAACTTTTTGGAATTTGGCAAGCAAGACCTAAGCATCAAGGGGGCTATTCTCAATTATTTGAAACTTGAATATGATGCGCCCGAATCGCGTGCTTGGTTGGTTTCGCGCTATGCGCCGCGCTACCGTACTGAAATGCAGGGGCGTTATACATACGTTGCCGTAGTAGAGCCTCAAAATATGTTTCAAAACATTGCCGCCAAAGTCATTGTTCAGACTATCAAGATGATGAAAATGAGCCTTAGCATGGAATTTTTTGAAGAAGTGGAGAATGCCCAAAAATGGCTTGAC
The DNA here is from genome assembly GCF_000422585.1 of Hugenholtzia roseola DSM 9546. NCBI lineage: Bacteria > Pseudomonadati > Bacteroidota > Cytophagia > Cytophagales > Bernardetiaceae > Hugenholtzia > Hugenholtzia roseola. The sequence goes on along the minus strand of NZ_KE383879.1, from coordinate 119,324 downwards.
GCAAATTTGGCGGCTAAAAGTTAGTAATGTTAAGTTTTGTGAAAAGTCTTGTTTTATTATAGTTTTTTCAAATTTGACATGAAATGAAATTTGGACTTAAACCCTAAGGGTCTTCAAGACCCTTAGGGTTTGGGACATAGGACAAGGCAATGCCTTGTCCCTACATTTGCATCTGATTTTTAGCATTTAACATCATTAGACTAAAAGGGAGGGCAAAGTTCGCACCTCAAAGGGTTTCTTACTCCCAATCGGCGGTTTCCTCTTTGGGCATATCGCCCCAGCCAGTGGGACGTTTGTAGTTCGGATAGATTTGAAAATGGCGTTTGGCAATGAGTTCCAAAAGTTTGGTGCGCAGTTCGTCTATGTTTTCGTTTTGCGCTGCCGAAATAAAGACCGTATTTTGTTCGTCTTTCGCCAAATAACTTTCTTTGAGTTCGTCCAAAGAAGGGGGATAGATGATGTAGTTTTGTCCGATTTGCAAATCTGCCTTGTGTTGGTCTATCTTATTGAAAACCAACAAAGTAGGCTTATTGGCAGCCTTAATTTCTAATAAAGTCTGATTCACTACCCGAATATGCTCTTCGAAGGCAGGGTGCGAAATATCTACGACATGCACCAGCACGTCGGCATCTACTACTTCCTGCAAAGTAGATTTGAAACTTTCTATCAGGGTAGTGGGCAATTTTCGGATAAAACCTACCGTATCGGTGAGCAGAAAGGGAATCCCCTCCCATTTTACCTTTCGGACAGTGGCATCTACTGTGGCAAAGAGTTTGTTTTCGGCAAAGACATCGGCTTTTGTGAGCAATCGCATTAAAGTCGACTTTCCGACGTTGGTATAGCCTACTAAGGCTACGCGGACGATTTTATCGCGCTCCTTGCGGCGTGTTTGGTCTTGCTGCTCTATTTTTTTGAGCTTTTCTTTGAGAAGCGAGATTCTATCGCGCACCAAACGGCGGTCGGTTTCGATTTCCTTTTCCCCTGCTCCGCGCTGCCCAATACCCCCTCTTTGTCGGGAAAGGTGTGTCCACATGCGGGTCAGGCGTGGTAGTAGGTATTGATAGCGTGCCAGTTCTACCTGTGTCTTGGCTTGTGCAGTTTGGGCGCGATACTTAAAAATTTCTAAGATAAGGGTGCTTCTATCAAAAATCGCGATGCCTTCTTTTTCACATTCGAGGTCGCGCTCTAAGTTTCGGACATGACGGGGCGAGAGTTCGTCGTCAAAGATGATGGTATCTACTTGGTGGGCTTTTGCATAGGCTTTGATTTCGGCTAATTTTCCACTGCCTACAAAGGTGTTGGTGTCGGGATTTTCTAATTTTTGGTAAAAACTTTTTTTGGTTTCGATGCCTAAGGTTTCAGCTAAAAAGGCGAGTTCGCTTAGGTATTCTTCCGCCTTATGCAAGGGCTGATTCTGATTGACAAGCGTAACAAGTACGGCGGTTTCCGATTTTATCGTATTGTGTTCTATCATAAAAGCATAAAAAGAGAGTAAAAGGTTTGGCAAAGGTAGCGAAAATCTATCAGGCGGCTCTAAGGTAGTAGGGCGGTGCGTCTGTTTTGTGCTTTTCTCTGTGCCAAATTAGAAAACAAACCCCAAAAAAGAGAGAAAAGTTGCAGAGGGGCGAAATTAGGATAAAGGCACTCTAACCTTCCCAAATCTGCCCCTAAACATTTTCCCAAGGCAATTCTATAAAAAAGGTCGTCCCCTCGCCTAATTGGGTTTCAAACCAAATGCGCCCTCCTGCATGCTCGATGCCTCTTTTTGCCACTGCCAAACCGATACCCGAACCCGAACTTTTGGTAGAAAAATTAGGAATAAAAATCTTTTTAGCAACTTCTTCGGATATGCCGCTGCCATTATCAGTAATGCTAATGCAGACTTTTTGCGCCTGCTCAAATGCCTCCAAGCGGATATTCAGATGCGCGTCTTCTTCGGCAGGAACGGCTTGCACACCATTGAGAATGAGGTTTGTGAAGATGCGCCCCATCAGTTGTTTATCGCCCCTAACCCAAAATTCGCCCTGTGGTAGGATAGCGTCAAAGGTCAGTCGTTGGTCATTTTTAAATAAAATTAGAATATCCAAAAGCAAAGCCGCAATATCAAAATTCTCATTTTTGGGGATTGGCATTTTGGCAAAAGCGGCAAAAGAATTGGCAATATCGGTGAGCGTATCTACCTGATTAACAAGTAGTTTGATAGAGCGAACCGCTTGTTCGTTTTCTTTGGCAAAGACGCGCTCCAAATGTTGTAGTGTGAGTTTCATCGGCGTAAGCGGATTTTTAATCTCATGAGCTACCTGCTTTGCCATCTCTCGCCACGCCGATTCCTTTTCAGAAATTGCCAATGCGTTTTTACTTTCTTCTAATTTTACCAACATAGTATTGTACTCTTTTACCAAAAGTCCAATTTCATCTTCTGATTGATAAACTAAGGGTTTGTTTTCATCACTCAAAGAAGTTTGCTGGATTTTTTCTGTCAAAAGTTTCAAAGGCTTTGTAAGCAAGCGCGAAACCAAAGAAGACACCGCAATAAGCAAGACCAAGACCCCCGTAAAAGTGTTCATTATCAGCGAAAAAACATGGGTTATCTGCTTTTCTGCCTGCTTCTGCGACTCAAAAAAGGGAAGCCCCACCACTCCCATCAGTTGGCGCGTGCTGGGTGAAAAGATGCGAATATAAACGGTATTATATTCTAATTTTCCAATCGACTCGCTCAAAATAAGATGCGGCTGCTGCCCTTCTACCAAAGCCGACATCGTCTGCGGATTGAGGCGGCGTGCCAAAATACCGTTATCAAAAATTGCCGTCTGGCTTGTCGCAAGCAATGCGCCCTCTTTGTTGAAAAGGTTGATTTCTGTTTGGGTATGACGGGCTATATCGAAAAGAGATTCTGAAATTCTATCATTAGAAAATTCGTCTTTTTCCTGTTTCTGTAAAATGTCGGTTAGATTTTGGGCTACAAGCTCGGCTTTTTTGAAGTAAGTGGCAATAATTTCATTTTTATTTTCCCTATTTAAAATGCTCAAAATCAAGATACTAAGAAAGAGCGTTGGTAGGAAAAAAGCCAAATTGAGGTAAATTTGAATTTTGGCAGTCAGATTAAAAGCAAACTTATTTTTTTTGATGATAAAATAGTAAAAAAACAGAAAAATAACAAGAACAAATAAATTAGTTAGAAAAATAAAAGAAACATTGCTAATAAAATGCGCAAAGGAGTAGGTAGGCGAAGAAATCACCACCCTTTTGAGACTCTTGTCTTGGTTTTGCGAAAAAGCCGAAAAATGGCGCAAGTGGTCTAAGACAATTTCTTCGTAATCGCTTTCATTTTCAAACTTATTTAGTAAAGCGTTAGAATAGTTGAAATTACCAAAAGAATAGATAAGTTCATTATCTATAAAGATTCCATAGCTAAACTGATTCAAAGTAAAAAAGGGCATAAATTGCTTATCGAGCAGCAGATAAGGATACAAACTATTGGCAATTACTTTTCGCGGTTTTAGCTCCACAATAATTTTTCCTACTAAAATATTGCCCCTAAAAACTTCAATAAAAGCAATATAATGATGTTCATTCATTTTATTGTCGCGAATGAGATAGAGGAAATCATGTTCGGTCATATAAGCAGGAATGGCGTATTTTTCTATCCAATCTTGATAAGGAGCTATTTCGCTATTGTAAGGTTCGCCACTGCCATTGAAGATAAAAATACCTACATCATATTTATCAAAATACGTCCCTAAGTGCATTTTTCTAATTTTTTTGGTAATGACTTCCTTAGAAGAAAAAGCCGAAAGTAGGCGATTGATGATGATATTGTCTTGCTTGATTTGCCCGATAGCTTGGTTGAGCAAATATTCACCTAATAAATCAGATTCTAATAAAAGCTGACGTGAAATTTTCTGTTTTTGATTAAATTCCCTTACTTTTTCAAACTTCAAAACTACCACAGCTTGTATCAAAGCGATTATCAAAGCTCCTATAAAAATTTGCACAAAAATTTTATAGTTTATGAAATAGTCTTCTTTGATGATGTCGACTAAAATATTAAAAACAAAGTACAAAAAATGAATTGAAAAGACCCAAAAAAGAGCCGTCCTTACTTCCTTTTCAGCCTCCATTATCCAGAAACAAAAAGAGATGGCAAGCAGATAGCTAACAGTTAAATAAACTATTTTGTATATTTTTGGTAAATTTATTTTTTTCACAAATCGCAAAAGAAGATAATTTAAAATAAAATAACTTCCCCCAGAAAGCAACGCCACCAAAAGCGAAACCAACTGCAAAACATCGAGATTGAATTGCCTATTGATGTCTAAACCCAAGTTTTCGGAATCGCGATATAAACTACTTAGTGTATCAAAATGAAAATAAATATTGAGCAATGACACAACTAAAAGTAGCGAATAGAAAAGGGCGCACTGTGTAGAAGTAGGCGTAAGGTGTGAAAATTGGGAGGTAATATTTCTTGAATAATAGAAGAGAAAAAAGAGCAGTGCAAAGCTAAAAAGTAGGTTGAGAAGCAAATCCCCCAAAGAAGGCGCAAGCCAACTTGAAGCATAAATCTGCGGATTGAAAAGGTCGGAAGCGAGCCACTCTTTGGGCAAGTTGGAAAAAAGTAGGACAAGCCTGAAAATGGTAAGCGCGACTAAAAGCAAGCCAAAAGCCTGTAAGGGCTGCTGCTTTTGAAGCAAATATAAAAGAATTTGATGAAGCTGTAAGAAAAAGAATAAAATAGAAAGTGAAATAAAAAAAACGACAACATAGTTTGAATCGTCGTTGAAGTTGTAATTTGGCGGAATTTGAAGCGAAAAAAGCGGCTCGCCTTCGCTACCCACAATAGAAAATAGGCTATAATTTTGCAGCGTAACGCCTACTTCCTGATTGGGAAAGATGTCAGAATTATTGTTTTTTTGCAGAAACTCATTGTTTATCTTATAGTTGGATTGAATAGGTAATAACATAACGATATTTCGCATCTCACCTCTATAATCTAATAGCTCACTTTTGACAAGCACAATACCGCGCACCGTTTCGAGCATGTATTCGCTGGGCGGAGGCTTGATTTGGTCGTATGTAAGATTATAGCTATTTTCTGACCAAAATAGAAGCTCTTGGTCTTTAAAAATAAAGGTAGGATAGCGACATAGCGGCAATAAGGTTTCAAAATTAGGCGCGATTTGACGCTGCTGCCATTCGAGCCATTTTTGTTGTATTTGTGCTATATTTTGTTCTAAAAGTGAAATTTGTAGGATAGTCTTTTGCTGTACCTGCAAGCGATAAGTTTCGTAATCATTAAAACTAACGATAAAATAGCGAAAAGCAAGCGCAATCGTTAGGAAAATAAGCGAAAAAATAAGAAAATAATATTTTTTAAAAATATTCATGGATAGAGAAGAATAAGATTTTATTTTAGACTACTGTGTTTTATTTTCGTCTTGCGCCTCTGTACAGTCGCAAAAATAGTGCAAAGAACGTTTTGGACTTGTTTTTGACTTACTTTTTTGAGAGGGAAGCCGCTTTGGGTTGTTGGAAAAAGGGAGGCGAAGGGTTATGCGCCCGACAGAATACCCCTGATGTCTTATCCTTTTTGTTTTTTTTAGATTTGTCCCCAAAACGAGGGGCAAAATTCTGAAAAATTCCGTAATTTTGTCCCTATTCATACTTCACTATGCCTTCACAGCACTATTAGCAACAGAAAAAATCGGTCTTGGTCATCAAAAGCGAAACAAAAGTAAAAAAAACATTTCTATTTTATATAGTATTGCATACTTTATATGTCTGATTGGATTTATTGGCTACAAAAATCCCTTTATTTTGGGCTGCTGCTTTTTATAGGACTTTGTGTAACGCCACTTTCGGCGCAGCAAAACACCTTTCCTCCCCCTATCAAGGCTTGGGAAGTGGAAAGTACGGCTGCCATTGGCTTGCAAACGCTCATTTATGAAGACCCTACCGCTCAAAAAACAGTGGAAGAGGTCTTGCAAAATCCTGATTTTTTCAAGCAAAATGAAGTAGAAAATCCTAATTTTGGCTATACAGATAGCAATATTTGGTTTAAATTTTCGGTACAAAACGAAAATATTGCCCCCATAGAGCGTTGGTTAGAAGTTAGTTACGCCCTTTTAGATAGCATTACTTTATATGAAATTGTAGAAAACAAAGTAGTTTCCGAATTAGCATTGGGCGATGGCATTAAATTTTCCCTTCGCCCCATCGACCACCCCAACGTCGTTTATCCGCTTCAACTGCCTGCCAAAAGCCAAAAATACTACCTGATGCGCGTCCGCTCACAGGGTACATTGGCAATTCCGCTACAACTTTGGGCAATAGAACCATTTTTTTCTACCTATGGCAAGTTTCAGATAGGTTTTGGTATTTACTACGGCACTATGTTGGTGATGCTATTGTATAATCTCTTTATCTTTTTTTCTCTAAAAGATAGGACGTATTTACTTTATGTTGCCAATATTACAGTGATAGCCTTGTTTCAGCTCTCCTTTAATGGTATCGGTTTCCAATACCTTTGGAGTGAAACTCCTGCTTGGCAGGATTTGAGTATCGCAATTTTTGTGGCTTGTATGTCTATTTTTTCGTTGAGTTTTTCTGTTAATTTTTTAAATACACGCCTTTACGCACCTACTCTGCACAAAATTATCTTGGCACTTATCGCGATTGCTTTTGTAGAATTAGCCCTTACTTTCTTTGTACCGTACAAATATTCTGTTCGGTTTGTAACCATTTTTGGATTTTTAGGCTCTCTTATTCTAATTATTACAGGGTTTCGCACTTATCTAAAAGGCTACAAAGCCTCGCGCTTTTTCCTTTTGGCATGGATAGTCTATTTGATAGGCGTTTTACTAACTGCCTTGCGTGCCTTTGGCATCTTGCCTACAAATTTTGTAACCCTCTACTCGGTGCAAATAGGCTCTGCCTTAGAAGTAGTATTGCTATCTTTGGGTTTAGCCGATAGAATCAACATGCTGCGCAAGGAATTGGCAGACAAAGCCATCGAAGAAGAACGCCTTAAACGCGAGCATGAGGAATTACAACGCCGCCAAATTGTAGCACAAAAACAAGAATTAGAGCGTTTGGTAGCCGAAAGAACGGCAGATTTGGCACAAAAAACACAAGAATTAGAAGTTCAAAATCAGAATATTACCGACAGTATTCAGTACGCCAAACGGATTCAACAAGCCATTTTGCCCACTTCCGAACAACTTAGTCGCGCCTTAGGAGATGGTTTTATCTATTTCCGCCCACGCGATTTGGTCAGTGGCGATTTCTACTGGTTTTCGCAAAAAGAAGATAAAATGTTTTTGGCGGTCGCCGATTGCACTGGACATGGCGTGCCGGGTGCTTTGATGTCTATGATAGGAAATACACTTTTGAATCAAATTGTGAATGAAAAAGGTGTTTCAAAACCTGCTAAAATTCTGGAATTGCTACACAAAGAAGTGCAGTATTTATTAAAACAAGATAATCACGACAACAATCCCTTTCAAGCACGTGATGGCATGGACATTGCCCTTTGTGCCTACACACCCGAAACGCACTGCCTTGAATTTGCAGGAGCAAACCGCCCCATTTGGCTCGTGCAGCAGGGGACATGGCAGGAAGTAAGAGGCGACAAACGCTCAATAGGAGGGTGGCAAAAGGAAAAACACAGAACTTTCACCAATCATATCATTGATTTGAAAGAAGGCGAAACTACTTTTTACCTTTCCTCAGATGGTTATTACGACCAATTTGGGGGAGCGCAAAACCGAAAATTTATGCGTGCCAAATTTCGCAGCCTATTAATGGATTTGCAGGGGCAAGATTTTAAGGCGCAAAAGCAAAAATTAGAAGAAGTGATGCAGGCTTGGAAAGGCAATAATCCGCAGATAGATGATATTTTAGTTGTAGGCTTTAAAATTCAAAGCCTTGCTTCCACAAAATAATACTTTTAAGAGTTTTTGTGATAGCCTCTTATCCAAAAAAGAAGATGCCCAATTTAAACCAAAAAACACGCAAGCAGTCGTGTTTTTTGGTTTTTTTCTACAATCGCTAAGAAAGTTTATATTTAAACATTTCGTACCCAATATGGCGCACCAATTTGAGTTGGTTTTCTTCCGTCCAAAGCGCGATAGAAGGATGACGCACACCATTAAAAGTGGTCGTCTTGACCATAGTGTAGTGAATCATATCGTCGAAAACAATTTTATCGCCATATTTTAAAGGACTTTCAAAAGCAAAGTCGTTCATGCCGATATAGTCGCCTGAAAGACAGGTAGAGCCGCCAAAACGATAGACGTATTTCGAATTAGGGGTAGGCTCACTTGCGTTCCAAACTTTGGGCTTATAGGGCATTTCCAAACAGTCGGGCAAATGGGCGGTAAAGGAAATATCCAAGATGGCGACCTTGATGCCTTCGCTATCGAGAATGTCTTGTACCGAAGCTACCAAATAGCCTGTCTGCCAGCCGACGGCTTCGCCGGGTTCTAAGATTACCTGCACCTTGTAGGTCTTTTGGATACGGTTGAGCAGTTCGATAAGCAGTTCTATATCATAGCCTTCGCGTGTGATATGGTGTCCGCCGCCCATGTTGAGCCATTTTACCTGATGCAAAAGGTGTCCGAATTTTTTTTCTACCTCCTCTAAGGTTCGGGCTAAGGTTTCCGACCCCTGTTCGCAAAGGGTATGAAAATGCAGTCCCTCGATGCCTTCGGGCAGGGTTTCGAGCTTATCGGCGGTGATGCCAAATCGCGTACCAGGCAGGCAGGGATTATACAAATCTACTTCTACTTCTGAATATTGCGGATTGATGCGCAAACCTGCTGAAACGTGCTTGCCGTGCTTTTTTTCGTACTTTTCTAAATGCGGTTTGAAGCGTTCCCATTGCGAAAGGGAATTGAAAGTAAGATGGTTGCAATATTGCATCATTTCCTCTATTTCATCTTCGTAATAGGCAGGGGCATAGGCATGGATGTCGCCTTTGTGGAGGTTGCCTTGTGCGTCTTGGTGCGCAAATTCTTCATACGCCAAACGCGCTTCGTAGAGCGAGCTGGCAGTACAGCCTTTCAGATATTGGCTCACAAGCGGAAAGGTGCTAAACATAGAAAAGCCCTTTAAGGCGCAAATGATATGCGCCCCTGTCGCTTTCTGTACGCGGTCTAAAATTTCTAAATTCCGACGCAAAAGACGCTCTTCTAACACAAAACAAGGCGAGGGAACAAGTGAAATATCTATCGGCTGTGGATTTGGGGCAGTTGGGGTAGGCACTGATACGGGCATGGGAACAGAATCGGGTAGGTAAGAATTTGGAAAAAAACTACTGCCTTTCGAGGAATTGAAAAGAGAAGGAAAAACCCTTTGAAGGACGTTTTTCAAAGGTTGTGCGCTATTTTCAACGACTTCTAAAAGCGAGTAGCCTAAGATTTCGACTTTAAAAATAGGCAAAAAATCTTACATCTGACCTAAAAAACGCCCCACTTGTGTATCTTTGTGTGGTTGAGTGCCTTTTGCCAAAAAATCAATCTTCCTTTTTTTCTCATTTCTTTCTTCTTTTTCCGATATGAAAAAATCTCCCTTGCTCAAAGTAGGTTTGGTACAACAAAGTTGTACGCAGGATAAAAATGCGAACATAGAAAAAAGTATCGCTGCCATTCGCGACTGTGCGGCACAGGGTGCTGTGTTGGTAGTTTTACAGGAATTGCACAATAATATTTACTTTTGTCAGTCTGAAAATGTAGATTATTTTGACTTAGCCGAACCTATCGAGGGTGAAACCACGCAGCGCATTGCCGCCGTTGCCAAAGAATGTGGCGTGGTAGTGGTGAGTTCTATTTTCGAAAAACGCGCCGCAGGTTTGTATCACAATACGGCTGTGGTCTTGGAAAAAGACGGCTCTTATGCAGGTGTGTATCGCAAGATGCACATTCCCGACGACCCCGCCTATTACGAAAAGTTCTATTTCACGCCCGGCGATTTGGGCTTTCGTCCCATCGAAACCTCGATAGGGAAGTTGGGCGTTTTGGTCTGTTGGGACCAGTGGTATCCCGAAGGAGCGCGTCTGATGGCAATGGCAGGGGCAGATTTGCTTATCTATCCTACCGCCATCGGTTGGGACATGCGCGATAGTGAAGCCGAGCGCAAGCGGCAGCAGCAGGCTTGGGTCATTTCGCAGCGCGGACATGCGGTAGCGAACGGACTGCCTGTCATTGCAGTAAATCGCGTAGGCTTTGAAAAAGACCTTTCGGGCGTAACAGAGGGCATTACCTTTTGGGGGCATAGCTTTGTAGCAGGAGCGCAGGGCGAATTTTTAGGCTTGGCAGCAGAGGAAAAGGAGCAAAATCTAATCGTAGAAATTGATATGAAGCGAAGCGAAGATGTGCGCCGCATCTGGCCTTTTTTCCGCGATAGGCGCATCGAGGCGTATGGCGACATAACGAAGCGTTTTTTGGTCTAATTTAGCGTATCTGGGCAGTTTGTCGGTGTTTCTTTTCAAACTGCCCTTTTCTAAGTTGGAATGTTTTGCAAAGTCGGCTACAAATGTATATCTTTGTTTCCCAAATTCTTAGCCCATTCTTGCGTTGCAACTGCTCTTTTCTATCGGTTTTCTTGAAATTCATTGGGTAGATATCATCGATATTTTGCTCGTGAGTGCGCTTTTGTATAATTTCTATAATTTGGTCAAAAATACGCTTGCTTTGCGCGTATTTATCGGCTTTCTTTCTATTTATTTTTTGTACTTAGTCATTCAAGCTACCGAAATGGAGCTAATGACTGCCATTTTGGGGCAATTTATGGGCGTAGGCGTGATTGCAGCCGTTATTTTATTCCAACAAGAATTGCGACGCTTTTTGATGATGATAGGCAAAACCACAAGCCTCAATCAGGATTTTTTTCAGTTTCTGTTCAAAAAAAATAAAAACCCGCAAAATTGGAACATCGAGCCTATCTTGAAGGCACTCAAAACCCTAAGCGGTCTGAACATGGGAGCTTTGATGGTGCTTTCTGCCAACGAAGACCTTAAAAACTACATCAATACAGGCGATATTTTAGATGCCGAACTTTCCGAGCGGCTCTTGGTTTCGGTGTTTTTCAAAAATAGCCCCCTTCACGACGGAGCGGCTATCCTGACAGAGGGCAAAATCAAGGCGGCACGTTGTATCTTACCCGTTTCGGAAAATGAAAAAATCCCTGCTAATTTAGGATTGCGACATAGGGCGGCGATTGGCATTTCCGAAGTAACCAACGCGCTGGTTTTGGTCGTATCCGAAGAAGCGGGGCAGATGTCGGCGGTGCATCGTGGTCAAATCAAGCACAATTTAGCCCTACCCCAACTTCGGGAGGAGCTAAATGAATACTTTGCCCATGCCGACGACGAGGTGGAAACTGTGAAATAGGTTCTTATTTAAAAACTTGCAAACTTGAAAAATTGAGGCTACAAAATGCCCTTTTGGGGCAGTGGTGTGAAATTCTAAAAATCAGATACAAAAATGTAGGGACAAGGCAATGACTTGTCCGAAGTGAGATTGAAATAAAATAGGGTTTTCAGACCCAAAAATGGGTTCAGTCCAAATTTTATTTTGTTTCTAATTTGACAAAACAAGGCTTTTCGCAGAACTTAACATTACTGCCCCAAAGGGAGGGTTTCAAAACCAAATTTTATTTCGTTTCTAATTAGACAAAATTTTGACAAAACAAGGCTTTTTACAGAACTTAACCTGACAGTCTTTTTAGATGGTCTTTTTGGGGATATTAAAAAAATCCGAACCAATCAGACCCAAAAAATCAGACCCAAAAAACATCAAATCAAAACCAATCAAACACACATGAAAGAAGAAAAAATTTTAGTTATCGGTGCAAACGGGCAGTTAGGCACAGAACTCACCAAAGCCCTGCAAACGGCTTACAAGCCTTCACAGGTGATTGCCACCGATATTCGCCCCCAAAGCAATCCTGATGCCGATACTTGTTTCGAAGTCTTAGATGTTTTAGACAAAGAAGCCCTCACACAAACAGTTCGCAAGCATAAGATTACACAAATCTATCATCTGGCAGCGATTCTTTCTGCAAAAGGCGAAGAAAATCCGATTCTCACTTGGGACATCAATATGAAAAGCCTACTGCACGTCTTGGAATTGGCAAGAGAAAGGCAGCTCGATAAGGTCTATTACCCAAGCTCGATAGCCGTTTATGGTACAAAAACGCCTATTCCCGCGCCTCAATGGACGGTTCTAAACCCCTCTACGGTCTATGGCATCAGCAAATTGGCGGGTGAAAAATGGTGCGACTACTACTTTCAGAAATATGGCTTAGATGTGCGCTCACTACGCTATCCAGGGCTAATTAGCCATAGCGCACCCCCAGGGGGCGGCACTACCGACTACGCCGTTGATATTTTCCACAAGGCTGTCCGCCAAGAGCCTTTTGCCTGTTTTCTTTCAGAAAATACGCGCCTGCCGATGATGTACATGCCTGATGCCATTCGCGCCACTTTGGAACTCATGCATGCACCTGCGGAAAAAATCACGATTCATAGCAGCTATAATTTAGGGGCAATAGATTTTACGCCTGCCGAAATTGCACAAGCGGTCAAGGCACTTATTCCCGAATTTGAGATGCACTATCAAGTCAATCCGCTCAAACAAGCCATCGCCGATTCTTGGGCAGATGCCATAGACGACCAAGTGGCGCGTCAGGATTGGGGTTGGAAGCCAGAATACGACCTCAAAAGCATGGTAGCCGATATGATTGCCAACTTAAAAGCCAAAATAGCCCTGCAAGCCTAACAAGCATAAGTAGGGCGAAAACCTAACATTTTCATTTTTTTTCGAAATGTTAGGTTTTTTGTGTGCTAAAAGTGCTTTAGGTTGTCTTTAAAAGCCAAGCTTCGGCTTCTTCCAAACTTGTAAAAGCATTGGTTTGTAGATAAGCCTCCTTGTCTATTTCTTTGCGTATGGAGGTGAGGGTGAAGTTAGCAAAAATGCTCTCGCCTACTATGTAGGCTATTTTTTTGAGTTTGGTTTTATGATAGAGTTTAGGCATTACTACCTCTGTTGTGTATTTTTGGGCAGCAGGAGTAGTGCCTTTAAAACCACGAATATCTACAATAATATATTCACTGCCAGACTCTTGAACCGCTTTCAGTTCCATATCGATGGCGAGTTTGTATTGCTCTTCATTTGCCCAAGCCTTCCAAATGGCGTAGGTAAAATGTTTATCATTATCATGATAAATATGGATGAATTTATCATCCATGTAGGTTGTATGATTCATGATTTTTTTATTTTAGTAAAAGCACCAATATAAATTTGTTATTACATTGGTGCTGTTTTTTGTTAAGATAAAAGACGCGCTAATCCAATAGAGGGATTTTGAAAATCGAAGATTGAGTATACAGTATCCAAAAATACGGAGCCTACTAATAGCATGCCTTCGGGCATACCATCTAAAACTTGAATACCAAGTTCCCAATATTGAGGACTCAATTGTAGGAAATAATCTTGTGGCTGCAAATAATAGGTCTGGCTCCCTATTTGTAAACCGATAGTGGGGTACTGACTTAATGCACTTTCAGAGGTTACGTATGTAGGCAACTCTCCATTATAGGTAACAGCGTTTATCAATATTTGTATTAGGTCTTGTGGTCCTTTAAAGTAAGAAGAGCCTGTGTCTAATACAAAATCCGTAATACCTGCTTGTACAGGGAAGCCATTAACTAAAAAATTTGTTAGTTGAATATCCCATAAATACTCCAAGCCCACCGTTTGTACTTGCTTAAGGGAAAGCCACTGTAAAGTGTTGATATTAAACTTGTCAATATCTATTCCGCCAAACAGACATTCACCTAATTGCTCTGCTTTGTTTGTATAAAAACTGGCGCATAGATAGCTAATTTTGGCATCTTTATACAATTGAATCATAAGGGCTTCTGTTCGTCCATCACTTTTCCAATAAGGTGATGGAATTGCTATACCTCCGTCACAGGCTAATTGTTGAAATTGATAACCATTATAAAAAGTTGTTACTTCAAAGTTCATTTGCTCGTTTGTGGTAACAATATTTCTGCCCAAATAGGTGTCAATTTGCTCTAGCGTGAATATGTCTTCCCCTATGATTACGGTCATTGTGCCCCAAGGTCCGAAACTCTTTTGAGTAGGGTTTGGGTCTATGACTTTAAATGTAGAGGAGGCTTGAGGATTGTATCGGTTATGTGCTAAACAAGCGGCTGTGGTGCAAGCTGTCGAGGTTATCCAAGTATTGTCTGTTCCTGTATCCAACATAAATTTGAGGTCTTGGGCAGGAGTCCCCAAGCCAATTTGTGCATACCAAGGCGTTGCCCCATTGTCCGATAGACTTCCCATTTGCAGTCCAAATGCAATTTTTTGCATCTGCGCGAGGTCTTTTACATCAGCATATTTTTTATTACGAGACCAACTTGCTTCCAATGAAACTTCGTCAGAAATTTTACGAAAAGTAGATGGGGCGACAATAGTGGAACTCCAATTATCGGCAGGGTTTGTGTTCTCTTGCAACAGATAAGTTGTAGCGATAGCCAAAGAACCATCTGCTTGTACCTGTACTTGCCCTGCAAATGCAGAAACCCAATTTGCTCCTGATTCTGTAGGACCGACGGTATTTCGCCAAGAAACAGAAAAAGCTACTGTTTGACTATTTACATTTGGGTCTGGTGCAATGTCAGTGATGCCTATAACATAATAGACACCTGTAGCCCCCGTATGCGAACTATAAGTCCCTATAATGTAACCACTATCAGGGTTTTGATAGGTGATGGTCATTAAAGACCCAAATTCATTTTGCCATGTTCCAACAAGACTTGTGTATTGCATGAGAATAAAGTGGTTAAAGGTTAAAAATTGACTTTTAAAGATAGCCCAATAGATAGAGGTTGTGCCTGCCAGCGAATGTCGGCTCCGCCACCTGAAAATTCCTTAGCAAAAAACTCGGTGTTGTAAGCGGTATTGAGCAGATTATTTCCAAAAAATGAAAGCGTCCATTTGGGTTGTATCCAATTCAAACGCGCATTTAATAAAAGTATCGGCTCTTGAAAATCACTATTGTCCAAGTGCCAATAAAGCTTGCCACGTCTCTCTAAGTCCAAACGAGGCACAAGGAGGCTTTTTTCGCCTATTTTTTGCTGATATTGTAAGGCGAGATTGAAAGTAGTACGGGCTGTAAGTGGTGAAAAGTTGCCCTCCCAACTTGAATTTTCTGTGTACTTTGTGATTTTTGCATCAGTCAGACCAAAGGCAGTGCCTACTTCAAAATTTGGCAGAAGTTTCCACCTTAGCTCGCTTTCAAAACCTTGTGCAATGGTTTGGTCTATGTTGATGATGCCTTGCGAAACGGTGTTGATATCTACAATAAAGGCTTGTTGGTTTCTGAAATCTATCCTAAAAAAGCTACTGTTCCAGATAAGACGGTTTTTAGCCCATGAAGTCTTAATGCCCGCTTCAAAATTATGAGTGAGTTCTTTTTCAAAAAGGGCAGGGAAAGCTGCTATACCTGGGGCGTTAAAGCCCCCACTCCTAAATCCTTGTGCGTAGGCAGCAAAGAGTGTTACTTGCTCTTTCGGACGATAAGCCAAAGAAAATTTGGGTTGAAATTGCGAAAAATTAGCTTCTCTTGTGTTCTGATTTAAAATATCTGTTTGTTGGCGCAGGTCGTAGTCGTAGCGTAGCGCAATTGAAAATTCGAGGTTTTTTACCAAATCATAGTTGATTTGCCCGAAACCTGCTAAAGTGGTGTTTTGGTTGGCTTCGTTTCTTTGTAAAAAAGGTGCAAATCCTACACTCGGCTCAAAGCCAAAAAGAGGTGCTAAATCGCTTGCCAAATCAACCGTGCCAGTTGTAATCAAATCGCGTTTATTGTACATCAAAAATGCACCTATTATCCAACGCAACTTTTGATTGCTTTCCGAAGTAAGACGCAATTCTTCAATAATGCCTCTATTGGTAAGCTCTTGCTCCTGCCTTAAAAGCGAAGCTGCTGTAAAGTCTAAATCGCCTCTAAAAATTTCTTCAACGCCACTATAAGCTGAAATCCATTCTAAATTCATTTCTTTTAAATCGTAATTTACTTTCAAATAGGCATCTAACAAGTTTCTGTCTCCTCTGCCTAAAAAGTCTGACTGGGGACTCACCTCAAAATTGCGCGATTGTCCATCTTGTACAAGCGGTGCGTAATAAATCGCGCCCGCCTCCGTTCGGTTATAGGAAAGGCTAAGGTCAAGGCTCAATTTCTCAGTAGGTGCGGCTAAAATTTGACCACGCAAGCCAAATTGTTGCATAAAATCTACCTTTTCTTGTAGGGTTTCATTCTCGATGAGTCCGTTACGATTTTGGAAAAAGCCACTAACGCGATACAATAGTTTGTCTTTTACAACTTTTCCACTACTTCCTGCTTGTAGTTTTAAGTTGTTACCATTTCCATAACTGGTCTTGACAAAATGTTCATATTCATTCGTCGGTTTTTTAGTCAGGATGTTAATCGCGCCTCCTATTGCATTGCGTCCATAAAGTGCGCCTTGTGGTCCTTTTGTAACTTCAATTAGCTCAATATCATATAACTCCTGATTGATGGAATTGGGAGAAGGTAGCGTTACGCCATCTACCACAAAAGCCACAGGTGCATCACCGTTGCGCACTTGACTAATGCCACGAATAGTAAGGGCTACATTGCCTACATTTTGGCTATTGATGAAGGTCGCGTTGGGAGTAAGAGCAATAAAGTCTGTTGTGTTTTCTATGCCACTTTGCTCTATCTGCTGGGAAGAAAATGCCGTAACAGACTCAGGTATCTTTTGCAAGTCCTCTTGGCGGCGGCGGGAATAAACATTGACTTTTTCAAACCCAACTACTACTTCTTTCAAAACTTCATTGTCTTCTTGAAGCAAAATCTCAAAATTAGTAGTATTGAGATTAAAATTTTTTTCTACGCTTTTATAGCCCAAAAAACTGAACACAAGTTCCCCTTCCTCTTTTTCCGTCTGGAGGCTAAAATTACCCTGTGCGTCGGTGGTTGTGCCGTTGTTTTCGCCTTTGAGTAGTACTGTTGCGCCTATAATTGGGTTGTTTTGTTCATCATAGATGCGTCCTTTCAAAACAAGTGTTTGAGCAGATAGCAGAGAAAACTGACTTAATAAAACTAACAGAAAAAGACCTAAAAGTAAGTCTTTTAAATACAAAGTAGGTAAAATTTTTCGTTTCATAAAAGGGGCAAGTTTAGATTTTACAAATAAAAAAGAAATGATACAATATGCAAAAGAAAACCATTAGACTTTTTGCGTAAAAAGACCCGTGGGTTTTTTGTATTACTATGCTATTTTGAAAAAGGCGTATGTTATTTTTTTAGGGGCGCACGTGCAAGAAAAATACGTGTCGAATGAAAAAAGACCGAAGTCGGCTTAAATATATTTGTTAGAAATGGAAAATCCAAATCTTTTTTCTTTTTTTTTGGAAAGGGAAAGGTTCTTATTAAAAAAAGTTAAGTCCAGCTTGCCAAAAGAACAATTTTGTTCCATACGGCTCATATTTAGATTGGCTTGGTTTTGATAATTGAAGTTACTCAAGCCAAGTGTAAAATGTCGAGTGCGTGAAAAAATAGAGGAAGTCGGAAAAGTATCCTGTAGAAACAAAGCCAAAAAAAATTAGGATTTTTGCAAAAAAAGTGCGTTTTTAGAGTTCGCAAACCCGCTTTACTTTTATCATACCCTTACGCAACTTTCTCTATGCAACCCATCGAAGTCAAGAAAATAGAAAAACTTTTAGTAGCCAATCGCGGTGAAATTGCGATTCGCATCTTACGCGCTGCCTCCGAACTCAATATCCGCACCGTTGCCGTTTATACCTACGAAGACCGATATTCGCTGCATCGCTACAAGGCAGATGAAGCCTATATGATTGGGCTGGAAGACGAACCGCTCAAACCCTATCTCGACATCGAGGGCATTATCGCGACGGCTAAAGCCTGTGGCGCAGAGGCGATTCACCCAGGTTATGGTTTTCTTTCCGAAAATGTAGATTTTGCCAGCCGTTGTAGGGAGGAGGGGATTATTTTTGTAGGTCCTTCGCCCGAAGTGATGGCACAATTAGGCGACAAGGTAGCCGCCAAAATCATTGCGCGAAAAGCCTTAGTGCCTGTCATAGAAGATAGCCAAGTGCCTTTAAATCAGGTAGAAAATGCCTTGCAAGAAGCCCAACGAATTGGCTACCCCGTTATCATCAAGGCGGCAGGTGGCGGCGGCGGCAGGGGCATGCGTGTGTGTAGGAACGAAGAGGAACTCACCAAGTTTTTTACCGAAGCCAAAGGCGAAGCCAAAAAAGCCTTCAACAACGACCATATTTTTTTAGAAAAGTATATCGATAGCCCACGCCACATCGAGGTACAAATTATGGCGGATAATTACGGCAGAATGGTGCATCTTTACGAGCGCGACTGTTCAGTACAAAGGCGATTCCAGAAAGTGGTAGAGGTTGCGCCCAGCATGAACCTTTCACAGCCTACCAAATATGCCCTTTATGACTACGCCCTTTCTATTGCAAAAGAAGTACGCTACAATAACGTCGGGACGGTAGAATTTTTGGTAGATAAAGACGAAAATATCTATTTTATCGAAGTCAATCCGCGTGTGCAGGTAGAACACACCATCACCGAAGAGGTTACGGGTATAGACATTGTACGCACCCAAATTCTGATTGCGCAAGGCTACCCCCTTACACACAAGGCGATTTACATTCATAGCCAAGCTGACGTACCCTGCAATGGTTTTGCAATCCAGTGTCGCATCACGACAGAAGACCCCGCCAATCATTTCAAGCCCGACTACGGCACTATCGTCGCCTACCGTTCCGCCGACGGCTACGGTATCCGCTTAGATGCAGGAAATTGCTACACAGGAGCGCATATTTCGCCCTTTTTTGACCCGATGCTCATCAAAGTTTCGGCAAAAGGACGCACCCTTTGGGGAGCTGCCACACGCCTGCATCGTGCTTTGCGCGAATTTAGAATTAGGGGGGTCAAGACCAATATAGACTTTTTGCTCAACGTCATTTCGCACCCTGTCTTTCAGAAAGGCGAGGCTACGGTCAAATTTATCGATACGCACCCCGAACTTTTCCAGATGCCACGCCGCTTGGATAGGGGTACAAAGTCGCTCCGTTTTATTGCCGAAGTAACCGTCAATGGCAATCCCAGCGTCAAGAAAATAGACCCCGATAAAAAATTTCGCAGCCCCAAAATTCCTGATGTGATACAAAAAAATGGCATTTTTGTACCAAAAACAGAAGAAAACAATCCTATCCTTCCTGCACATGGCTTTCCAAAGGGTACAAAGGATTTGCTGCTCGAATTGGGTAGAGAGGGCTTCTGCCAATGGCTCAAAAATGAAAAGGCGATTCATTACACCGATACTACCTTGCGCGACGCACATCAATCGCTTTTGGCTACACGCATGCGCCCCTACGACATGTTGGCGGTAACGGAAAGTTTTGCCAAAAATCACCCCGAAGTCTTTTCTTTGGAAATGTGGGGCGGTGCTACTTTTGATGTTTCGATGCGATTTTTGTACGAATGTCCTTGGGAAAGGCTCAAAAATATCAGAGCCGCCGCGCCTAATATTTTGCTGCAAATGCTATTGCGTGCCTCCAATGCTGTTGGCTACAAAGCCTACCCCGATAATTTGGTCGTTCGTTTTATAGAAAAAGCCGCCGAAAATGGCATCGATATCTTCCGCGTTTTTGATTCTCTAAATTGGGTAGAAGCCATGAAAGTAAGCCTACGAACCATCAGAGAAAACACAAATGCGTTGGCAGAAGCCTGCATCTGTTATACGGGCGATTTTCTAATCAATCCCAACGGAAAATACAATTTGCAGTATTACCTCGATTTGGCAAAACGCTTAGAAGATGAAGGGGCGCATATTTTAGCCATCAAAGACATGGCGGGGCTTTTAAGACCCTATACTGCACAGGTTTTGATACAAAAACTAAAAGAAACCGTACAAATTCCGATTCATTTACATACCCATGATACGGCTTCGATTCAAGCCGCTACTTATTTGAAGGCGATTGAAGCAGGCGTAGATGTTGTAGATGTGGCGTTGGCTTCTATGTCGGGGCTTACTTCGCAGCCCAACTTCAATTCTTTGGTGGCAGCTTTGCAGGGGCAGGAGCGCGAATTGCCGATAGATTTGGAAAAGTTAAACGAATTTTCAAACTATTGGGAAGATGTGCGCGAATATTACTATCCTTTCGAGTCGGATTTGAAAGCAGGTACGGCAGAGGTCTATGACAACGAAATTCCGGGCGGGCAGTATTCTAATTTGCGTCCGCAGGCAGAATCGTTGGGATTAGGCGATAAGTTTCAGGAAATTAAGAAAAACTATGCCCTTGCAAACCAACTCTTAGGCGATTTGGTAAAGGTTACGCCCAGCTCGAAGGTGGTAGGCGATTTGGCTCTTTTTATGACAGCAAATGGTTATACTACCGAATTTATTTTGGAGCAGGGCAAAAATATTTCCTTCCCCGAATCGGTCAAAGAAATGATGCGTGGCGAATTGGGGCAGCCTTTTGGTGGTTTTCCCGCCGAAATTCAGCAAATCATTTTGAAAAGCGAAAAGCCTTTTTCCGATTTGCCTAACGCGCACTTAGCCCCCATCGAATGGGACAAGGAAATGGAGGCTTTTAAGGCAAAGTTTCCCAACGGAAATGATTTAGACCTACTTTCTTATTTGCTTTATCCAAAAGTATTCACAGAATTTTATGATTTTGTGCAGGAATATGGCGTTCCTTCCATGATTCCTACCAAAACTTTCTTCTACGGCATGCAGCCCAACGAAGAAATTATGTTTGACATTGCCAAAGGCAAGACGCTTATTGTCAAATTGCGCTCTATCACACAGGCAGACGAGGAGGGCTTCCGCACCGTTATTTTTGATATGAATGGGCAGGTACGCCGCATCAAAATACGCGACAAGAGCTTGAAAGTCAGCAAAATAAGCAATCAGAAAGCACAAGGCGAACAGGAAATCGGCTCACCCTTACAAGGCAAAATTGCCGACATTTTGGTAGCGGAAGGGAAAAAAGTCAAGATTGGAGAGCCGCTTTTTGTCATTGAGGCGATGAAGATGGAAACCACAGTCAGTGCCACTCAAAATGGAAAAATTAAGCGCGTTGCCCTTGCCAAAGGTGCAATGGTGGAGCAAGATGATTTAGTTATTATTTTTGAATAGAATTTTTTTTAAATTCTATAAAATAAGAGGTTATTACAAAATTTCTACAAACTATCCTTTGTGGGTTTGTTGTGATAGCCTCTTTTTGGTATCTTGCAGGTCGGTGGCAGGATTTTCTTTGTTATTTTTCTAACAAAAATTTTATATACTTTCTAAAATGAGCAAAATAAAAATACAAAACTTTGGGGCAATTCGTCAAGGGTATCAAGAGGACGAGGGGTGGCTCGATATCAAAAAGGTTACGGTTTTCATTGGCAATCAAGGCTCTGGAAAGAGTACGGTGGCAAAGCTAATTTCTACTTTTACTTGGATTGAAAAAGCCTTGGTGAGGGGGGATTACCCCAAAAAATGGTTTGAAAGAAAAAATAAATTGAAAAATCAACTATTAAATTTCCATAGGTTAGAAAATTACTTCCAGTCGCTTGAAAATCAGGACACTAAGATTTATTATCAGGGTGAGGCTTATCATATTAGCTATGAAAAAGAACAACTTTTTATAGAAGAAATTGAACATAAAAATTACGACTTACCACAAATTATGTATGTGCCAGCGGAAAGAAATTTTATCTCTTATGTAAGAACCCCAAAAGAACTTAAACTCTCTTCTGCCTCTTTAAAAGAGTTTTTAACAGAGTTTGACAATGCAAAAGTAGTATTAAAAGGACTTTTAAAATTGCCTATTAATGATACAGAATTAGAGTATGATAAATTAAATGATGTTTTAAAAGTAAAAGGTAGTTCATACAAAATAAAACTAACTGAGGCTTCAAGCGGTTTTCAATCGTTTGTACCGCTATATTTGGTATCTTATCATTTGGCACATTCGGTAAAAAAGCAGAGCAGTGCCAACAAAGAGCCAATGAGTGGAGAGCAGATGCAGCGTTTCAGAAAGGGCGTGGAGGATATTTGGAACAATCATAATTTAACAGATGAGCAGAAAAAAATTGCTTTATCTGCCTTGTCTTCTAAGTTTAATAAAACCTCTTTTGTCAATATTGTAGAGGAGCCAGAACAGAATTTATACCCCACTTCACAACAAAAAATGCTCAACGCACTTTTAGAATTTAATAATCTAAGTAGTAATAATAAATTAATTTTAACTACTCATAGTCCTTATCTTATTAACTATTTGACACTTGCGGCAAAAGGAACACATTTAAAAAATAAAATAAAAGATAGCATTTTATTAAATAAAATATTTAAAATTATACCAGAAAATTCTATGGTTCGCGGTCAGGACATTGCTATTTACCAATTAGAAGAACAAACAGGCATCATCAGAAAATTGCAGGCTTACAACGGCTTGCCCTCGGACTTGCACGAATTGAACCTTTTACTTGATGAAAGTAATGAGTTTTTTGCACAATTATTAGAAATTCAACAAAAATATGAACATTAAATTTTTTACAGAATCCTGCCAAAGTCGTTCCTCGAAAAAGCGTTTTGGACTTTGTGACGACCCTCATCTGTTACAAAACCCTGCCTACTTAGATGAGATAGAAGGGGCTAAGTGGATTGCGGTTGTAGAAAATAAACGGCGATATGAAATTATTTTCACTGCTATCGATAATTGTGTAGAAATCAAACGCACAGATGGGAAAATGGAAAAACGTTGTGATGGCTCTCTAACCTATGAAAAAACTATAATTTTTATTGAACTAAAACAACGTAGAACTGTGGGCAATAGTTGGATAAAAGATGCTGAAATACAGTTAAAATCAACAATTTCTAAGTTTGAAGAAACGGAGCTTTCTGATAACTATACCCAAAAAAAAGCCTACATTTGTAATAGTGAGCGACCTATATTTCGGGCAGGTCAGATGGAGCGCATGGAGCAGTTTTATGAGGAAACGGGTTATGTCTTGCGGATTGAGGCAAGGATACGAATAGAATAAGTAGTATTTATTTCTAATCTTTCAAAAAAACATATTGATACACTTTTGGCTCAATTTTTTTAGACAAAAGATGTAGTTTTTCTTTCAAATTTGAAAGCAATTTTGTATAATGTGCATCTTCGCTTTTGCTATTCATGCGCCCTTTGTCGTTTCTGCCTTGAAAAAAGGCTTTTATTTCATAAAGAGAAGCATTGGGGTTTGCTTTTGGCTGCGCGTGATAGTATCGCCAAAGTGCCAAACCTGCCGCGAAAACGGCTTGCGCTTCGGTAGAAAATTCCAAAGGTGTAGTTCTATTTTTTTCACTTTCTAAAAGATTGCCATTGCCTTCTATCTGCAATTTGCCTTGTATAAATTCGGTCATGAAATTACTTTTGAAACGTTCCTGCGCCTCCACTTCGCGCTCGGTAAAGGGTATCCAATGATTTGTGCCATTGATAGTGCAAATTTTATTTTGGTTATGAAATAATAAAAAAGCTAAACAATCATTTTTAAACTCGCTATCTTTTTCCCATAAACCATTTGGATATAAAAATTGGTCTTGATTATTTATCCAAGTATGTTCTATACATTGTCTTACTGTGAAATAAATAGCTATAACCATAATATTAACTTTTGTAATAGACGCAGTTTTATGTTGTTTTAGGTCGCTTTCAGTAGGTTTTTCGGTGATATAAACGCCATTTTGCTGCTGCATATCTACGCCGGGTAGTATTAGATATGCAAGTGGGTTGTTTTTTTTATCGTAATATTTTCGCAACCAAGCACTAATAAAACCGTCTTTACCAACGGCATGAAAAGACTTTGTCCCTTCTATCCAAGTACGAGTTTGAAGATTATTATTTAGTATAGTATTTGTTGTAATAGTAGAAATATTTACTTTTTCTGATAAGTCCCATATAGAAAAACAAATTGGAAATTTACCTTTTACATTATCAAAAGTATTAGCTCTACAAATAAAACCATTTTTATATTTGGCTTTAAAATATTGACGAAACTTTATAAAATTTTGAGAATTTACTAACTTTAATGTACTAAAAGAGGCTAACTTGGCATCTGGAATTTCTTTATATACACGTAAGAAAAACTGTGCAAACAGTTCGCGCGTAGCCGTTCCCACAATAAGACTAAATTCCTGATGGACTCTACTTTTTGTAGCCACTTCGGACTTATGCTCCCCTTTGGCGATAATCGTAGTGCGATTGCCATGTTCGGCATACGGCGGATTGATATAAATAATTAATTTTTTTCGCTTTTCAGAATCGTTGATGATGTCTTGTAAAGAAGCTGGAAGTTTTGAAAAATCATCATTTAAAAAATCAAATTGAAAAACTTGTTTTTCTAAAAGATTTGCTCCATTTTTGATACGGTCGTGCATCACATCTACGTCTTGTTTATCCAAAGTAGAAGCGTAAATGTTGTATTTATTAGTAAGTCCTGCTAACAAATTTCCCGTTCCTGCGGCACAGTCCCATACGTAATACTCATCTTGCCAATTTTGCCCGAAGGTATCGGCTAAATATTGTTGGGAA